>DSDF01000001.1 GCA_011048835.1 Methanoculleus sp.
AAAGAGCTCTTTCTGGTCGGCGGCGATCTCCTGGAGACTGTCGACGGCGAGAATATCCGGTTCCCCCGAGCGGAGCAGGCGCAGCAGCCGGAATCGGGAGACCTGGATCTCGGCGACAACCTCGCCGCCCTCCAGCTGCACCAGTGCATAGACCGGGCGCTTCGTGCGGGAACGGACCGAGCCCTTGACGATATCGATCCCGAAGACCTTCACCCTATCACCCGGGCCATTGCATCCTCCAGGGGACAGGATAGCCCGTACTTCTTCTCGAAATGGTTCAGCACGTTCGCGACATCATGGGCGAGGATCTCCTCGCCGTTGGGGTGATCGGCCTCGACCCACTGGGGCCAGTCGATGACCCAGCATTCCTCGCCGTCGAACATGATATTGAACTCCGACAGGTCACCGTGGATGACGCCAAGCCGGAACGCGGTCTCCACGAACCCGAGGACCTGCTCGAAGGATTCGGCCGGGTCGGGGAGGGTGCAGCGGTTGATCGTCGTCCCCTCGATGAGCGACATCACCACCACGTTGCGGTTCTGGTCGAGGGGGACCGGGACCCTGATTTCGTCCACGAGCCGCTCGAGCGCCTCGAATTCCCGTTTCGCCGAGGAGGTCGAGGCAAAGACCCACGGGAAATGACCGCCGTCCGGCATGTACCCCCGGGAGCGGCGGGCGGTCTGGAACGACCGCTGGCCGACGCGGTGGAACTTCAGCACCACCGGGCCGAACCCCAGCGCCTCGTAGACGACCGCCTCTTTTCCCTCGCCGATGAGCGGGCCCAGTGCACGGATGGTGCCCCGGCGGGTCAGGGTGTGGAGGGCGAGGGTATCGTAGCCGGCGAAGACCAGCTGGTACCCCTCGTAGGGGACGGTGCTGCTCTTCACCATGTCCATTGCCATGAGCCTGCCGAGCCGGTAGCGCACCTCCGACTCCGAAAATCGAGTCGTTTGCCGCAGGACGTCGAGGGGCACCCACCGGTAGCGCCTCATGAGGCGTTCGACCGCCATCAGCACCCTGATATCGTAGGGCTGCAGCGATCGAACATTTTCAGCGGAAACTGGCATCGTCTCACCATTTTATTTGTGGAGATGATATAAGTTTGATTGGAACGCGGTATGAAATGCCGGAAGTGCTCCAGAGAGGCGGTTATCTTTCAGCAATACTCGGGACTGCACCTCTGCGAGCGCCATTTCACGATCAATTTCGAGGCGAGGGCAAAGAGGGCGATCCGCAAGCACCAGTGGATACAGCCCGGCGACCGGATCGCCGTTGCCATGAGCGGCGGAAAAGACAGCAGCGCTCTTCTGTATTTCCTCACATCGCAGTTCGGCGCACGGCGTGACGTGGAATTCTTCGCGATCTGCATCGACGAGGGGATCGCGGGCTACCGTGACCCCGCGGTGGCCGAACGCATCGCCGCATCGCGGGGAGTGCCCTTTTACACGGTGTCGTTTGCGGACGCCTACGGCCTGACCGTCGATGAGATCGTGGAGCGACGCGGCGATGCCGTCTCCTGCTCCTATTGCGGGGTGCTCCGCCGCCACCTGCTCAACAGGATTGCCCGGGAGCTGGGCGCGACGAAGATCGCCCTCGGGTTCAACCTGGACGACGACGCCCAGTCGGTCCTCATGAACGTCCTGCGGGGAGACCTCGACCGCCTGGTGCGCCCCACCGCTCCCGTCGAGGGGCTCGTCCCCCGCATACGGCCGTTTCGGGTGCTGCCCGAGCGGGAGGTGGCACTCTACGCCCACCTGCACCTCTCCGGCTTCGAGGAGGAGGGGTGCCCCTATTCCCACAACGCGCTCCGAGCCGACGTCCGCACCATGCTCAACGACTACAATTACCGCCATCCCGCCACAAAATTCGCACTGGTGCGCCTGGGTGAGGAACTGGCGAACCTCGGCGGGAGCATCGCATCCTCACTGCACGCGTGCGAGGAGTGCGGGGAGCCCTGCACAGATGTCTGCCGCGCCTGCCAGATCCTCAGGGAGTTCGAGGGCAAATGATCCGGTCCGTCAAAAAGCTGATCACCACCGTGCTGCCCGACCGCAGGCTGCGGTCCTATGTCATTATTCTGGTAGCCCAGATCATCTTCTACACGGCCCTCGTCCACCTCGCCTTCCCCCTGCTGGAGGGTCGCCCGCTCTCCTGGATCGACGCGCTCTTCTTCGTTATCGAGACAATAACCACCGTCGGTTACGGGGAGATGCTCCCCTTCACGAGCGATCTCACCACCGTCATCGTCCTGATCATCATGATCACCGGCGTCTTCACCGTGCTGATGATCATCCCCGCCGTCCTCACCCCCTTCCTCGCCGGGGCAATCCGGTCCACCCCGCCCCGCAGGGTATCGACGAAGATCACAGGCCACGTCGTCATCGCCGGGTACGGGGAGCTGACCAATGCGCTCGTCGATAGCCTGCGCATCTCCAACCAGGCCGTCGTCGTCGTGGACGAACGGGAGGAGATGGCGCGCGCCGTCCGGCGCCGGTACGGCACCCGCGTTCACGCCGTCTGGGGGGATTACGCGAACCCGTCCACCTGGACCCGCGTCGCCATCCAGCATGCCAGCGACATCGTCATCTGCGAGGACGAACGCACCGCTGCGACCATTATTCTCGGGATCCGCGAGATGACCGCCGCCCGCATTATCGCCGTGGTCGACGACCTCTCCTTCGATCGCTACCTCCGCTACGCGGGCGCCGAATATGTCCTCTCCCCGAAAAACGCCACCGGGACGATCCTCGCCCGCCATACGGTGCTCAGGCCCGAGGTGGACACCATCTACGAAGCCGTCAGCCCCGATACGATGAAACCTGATGAGGGGGCAAGGGGGCGGTCGCTCAAGCTGATCAAGGCGCCCATCATGGAGGGCTGCAGGTGCATCGGGAAAAGTCTTGGCGATCTGGATCTCTTCGGCCGGTACGGGGTCGAGGTGCTGTTCTTCTGGAAGGCGGGCACCTTCGTGCTCCACCCGAAAGAGGAAGACGTCCTGAACACCTCCACCATGCTCTTTCTGCTGGGGAGAACGGAATCGCTGGCACAAGTCCTCGAAGAAGAGTTCGCCGCGAACGTGACCGGGGAGGAACTGGCGATCATCGCCGGGTACGGCGATGTGGGGAAGGGGGCATTTCGCGAACTCGCCGCATCGGGGATCAGGTGCGTGGTCGTGGACCCGCGGGCGGGCGGCGAGGGCGGCCTGCAGGGCCCGGAGACCCATGTGGTCACCGGTGAGGCGGAACACGAGCAGGTGCTCACCGACGCCCATATCGAGGACGCCCGCTTCTGCATCGTGGCGATCAACGACGATGACGCCAACATCTTCACCACCCTGATGGCACGCAACTTAAACCCCGGTCTCCGCATCCTCGCCCGGGCCAACGACCCCTCCTCCGTGGACAAGCTCTACCGGGCGGGCGCGAACTACGTGGCCCTCCTGCCCACCATCGGGGGCCAGGTGACCGCCGGCATCATTCTCGCCGATTTCGTGCAGGTGCTGCTGGATCTCCCCGATGGCCAGAAGGTGGTGATGAAGCATATCACGCAGCACGCGCCCACCACCGCTGGCTGGCTGGAGAAGAAGAGCGGGGCAAGGATCCTGGGGATCGAGCGGGAGGGGCGCTCGGTCATCCGCCCGGGATCCCGCGAACCCCTGCAGCCGGGCGACGCCGTGGTCGCCGTGGGCGACGTCAGAACGCTGAAGCGCTTTATCAGACTGCTCTCATAAAGGAATGAAAATGCTACCGGAAACAGAGAGGATCAGGAACTTTATCCGGGACACCTGCGACGCGGCAGGCACCCGGCGGATCGTCATCGGACTGAGCGGCGGGATCGACAGCGCCCTTGCGGCGGCGCTGGCCGCGGGCGCCGTGGGGGGCGAGAACGTGCTGGGCCTGACCCTTCCCTCGGCCGTCACCCCGCCCGGCGATATCGAGGACGCCGCAGCACTCTGCAGGCTATGCGGCATTCCCCACCGGGTGATCGGCATTGCCCCGGTCATCGACGCCTACCGCAGCACGAAGGGATTCGAGGACACCCCCTACCTCGTGGGCAACCTCATGGCGCGCACCCGCATGGCGCTCCTCTACTACCACGCCAACAGGATCGGCGGCCTGGTCTGCGGCACCTCGAACCGAAGCGAGTACCTGCTCGGCTACTGCACCAAGCACGGCGACGACGCGGCCGACCTCCAGCCCATCCTGCACCTCTACAAGACCGATGTCTCCGCCCTGTCCCGCGCGATGGGGCTCCCGGAGGCGATCCTCGAAAAAGAGCCTTCCGCGGGGCTCTGGCCGGGGCAGCGCGACGAAGACGAACTCGGCATGCCCTACCCCGAGATCGACCGGGCGCTCATCGCCCTTGAACGAAAGGAATGGGCGGCGTCGACCGCGGCGGAGGAGCGGGTGCTCGCCCTCGTGAAAAAAGGGGCGCATAAACGCCAGCCCGCCCCCTCCCTGCTCACAGGTACGCCAGCGATTCCATAGCCTCCGCGGGCGCATTGAGGTAGGCGAGGCACGCGTACCGGCCGATGAGATCATAGATAGGTCTGCCGTGCCGGATGCAGAGCGCCGGGATTTCCACGGGGTCGACGAACCTGAGGGGCGGATGGCGAGGGCTGTGAGGGTTTTTCACCCATTCTCCACCCTCGAATTCGTAATAGGCAGCGCCCCGGTGCTCCTCGAAAAATGCGTACTCGCTTGCAAAACGGGTCGAGACAAGGTTCGCCATCACCAGATCCCCGCCGCCCGGGTTGATGGTCACGTGGCCGTACCCGGGCGGGATGAGCACCGCATCGCCACCGGCAGCCCGGATGACGACGGCATCGGCAAGGTCACGGTCCTGGAGGAGATAGTGCGCCGTGCCGGCGAGCACCTGGTAGAGCTCGGGATAGGCCGGGCCCTCCGGCGATGCGGGATGGTAATGGCCTTTTGTCTTGACATACTCGCCGCAGAGCGTGGCGGGGGGGATCACGGTGATATCGAAGCGGAGGTCGCAACCCAGCAACCATTCCCGGTCGGCGTCATTCCGGGCCACATCCCGGTACATAAAATAGAGCGGGTGTTCTGCAGCACAGGCGGGGTCCGCCAGCACCGCACGCATCTGATCCCCCGTCCGCACCTCAGGAGGGGGCAGCGGGCCGTTCCAGATCTCCTGCAGCGTCATCAGGTGCCCGTGCGTCGTTTCACCACATAATACCCGATGCCCGCCAGGAGCACCACAATGAGGCTGATGACCAGGGGGTTGGTCAAGAATGCCGCAGAACTGCTCCGTGGCACCACCTGCACCCTGACCTTCATCGTATCGGAGATCTGGCTGTTGTCGAGGGCATCGCGGTACCGGATCTCGGAATCAAGGCCATATGTCTTGACCGTCGCGCCGGAATCGACGCTCACCTCGAATACGGCGGTGGCCGTCTCACCGGGGCCGAGATCGCCCAGGAAGGCCGTATCGTCGCTGCTGGAGAACGGATCGACCGCACTCAGGCGGGCCTGTGCACTATGGACCATCGCGGCACCGGTATTCTTGTAGGTCACCGTGATGACATCCTGATCCCCGGGAGAGAGCGTGGCGGCTTCGGAGACGACGGAGAAATCGATCTTGCCCCCGACCTTCACGCCGATCTTTTCCGTTCCCGATGTGGCGGGGCTGCCCGTTTCGTCCTTGTACTCCACAAAGACGTTCAGCGGGTAGACCTGCTCCCCGGCGGTGCGGGAGACAGCCACCTTGAAGGTGCATTCGACCACCTCACCGGGACCGAAGGACCCCACGTAGACGCTGCTGTCGGTGGGCGCAAGAGGGCTGCTCTGGTCCTGTGCGATGCGCACCACCGCTGCTCCGGCCTGTTCATGGCCGGTGTGCCGCACCTGCAGGGTCAGGTAGCCCTCGGTCCCCACGTTGAGAGAGTCAGTCCGGATGTCGATCACATCGATCGAGAGATCAGACGCGACCCTCACCTGGAGGGGGAGGTCCACCTGGCGGGTGGTATAGGTGTATTTCATCGTATCCAGGCCGAACTGTTCGGCGTAGGAGAGGTAGGTGTATTCGAGGGAAAGCGGCACCGTGTAGACGCCCGGGGCGGCATCATTCTCGAAGGTGACGGAAAAGGCCGCCTGGGTGCTCGCACCGCCGGGGATATCGCCCACCATCTGGGTATCGGTCTTGACCGAGAACGGGGCGTCCTCCGGATCAATTGTCACCCGGACCATCTTGGCGGTATTGGGAAGGTCATCGCGGGTGATGATCGCGGGCTGGACGATCTTCACCTCGTTCAGTCCCCGGTTCTCGATCACCACGGTCAGGGCGGTCGTCTCGCCGGGGACGAATTCATTGGTGCCCGCGATCGTTGCGGCGAGGTCGGGGCGGCCGTAAAGGAACTTTTCGCCGGCCAGTGCGGGGACGGAGACCAGGCTGATCAGCACTGCCAGCAGGAGAATTCTGCGTATATTCATAGGGCACTCCTTGTTGTTCTTGTTATAACAACATTTATTAGCCGCCTCTATATATACCTATTTCAATGATGGAATTGCCGAATTCGGCAGATCTCACGGAATCCCTCAAATCAGTGGGCCTGACCAAGTACGAATCGCTCGTCTATATCGCCCTGTTGAGGGTGGAGGGAGCAACAGCCACCGAGATCCACGAGATCTCGGGGGTGCCCAGGGCATCGGTCTACCCGGTGCTCGACCGGCTGATCCAGAAGAACCTTGTCATCGTCTCTCACAGCACCCCGAGGAGGTTTCGGGCGATATCCCCCGAGGAGGGGATCGACAACCTCCTGCGCCAGATACAGGCCGATGCCGATGCCGCCAGGCAGGTGCTGCAGGAGATCTACCGCCAGCGGGTGACCGCCGACGGGGGGATGGAGGAGCTCATCTGGAGCATTTACGGCGAGGAAAAAATCATCCAGCGCCTGGAGGAACTCATCGCGCATGCGGCCGGCTCGATCAGGATTGTCAGCAGCGGGCAGCTGCTCCAGAAAATCGTCCAATCCGTTCTTCGAAATGCGGAACGAGGCATCGATATCGAGATCATCTCGGATCTCCCCCCCCGGCGGGAGCGTGCCCCGCATCGGTGCACTGGACAGCCGTCCCGGTTTCACTCGGGCAGGCGCAACCGCAGATTGAGAATATGGCGGGCATTTTCATCGTGGACGGGGAAAAAGCCCTGCTCCTCATGGGGTCGACGGACGTCGCGCCGACTGCCCTCTATTCTGAATCAACGGGTTTTGTCAATTTTTTCATGCAGTACTGGTCGTTTATCCGGGGACTGCACACAAAGGCATGATCAGTAGTCCTCGATCGAGACCATGTCCCGGATATTCATGAGCCCCTTGAGGGCGCGGCTCTCCGCCCATTTTCCCGCTTCCCTGAACGCGGCGATAGCGTTGGTCCCCCCCACCAGGGCGACGCCCAGGTACTCGGGAGCCGGCGGCACTCCCAGCAGGGGCGTATTCGGCACCCCGACATCGAGGATGCCCGTGAACCCCGCGCCTGCAAGCTCGTCGAGGACGTCGCCGATCAGGCGCTCCGCCTCCATATGGCACTCCCTGATGTTCGCCAGGATGGTGCCGCTGCCCCGTCGCATCACCTCCGAGACGGAGGTGACCTCCTGCGAGATCAGCACCTGGAGGGGATCGATGGTGGTGTGCTCGTACCGGATGAGCGTCGTGAACCGCGTCGGGATGTTGCCCTCGATCTCCACCACGCCGCCGCCGAGGGGGTTGAGGGGCACGCCCCGCCGGATGAGGATCGCATCGATCGTGATGCTGCACAGCGTGCATATTCCCGCGCATCCATCGGGAATGATAAATCCGCCGACCTCCTCGCCGGGATTCAGGAACCGCACCCTGTCACTCACGCAGAGCCCTGCGGCGTAGGCATGCTTCAGCGTGGCGATGGCGTCCTCGAGGTCCTCGCGGCGCACCAGCGAGAGGTTGTAAATGACGTCGCCGGCATCTTCCTCCGGCCGGTAGGTCACCTGGAGCGCGTACTCCTCGATACGGTGATTGATGAATTTCAGGGGGAGATCCATTTCGTAACAACCTCAATCGTAAAAATAGAAAAATTGTTCTATACACCGGCAGCACATTGTTGGTAAATGATCCGGGGAAGAGCAATCGAGGCGGTCCGCTACATTCTCGAATCCGCAGGATACGAGGTGGGAGAGGTCAACGGAGAGATCGATCTCTCCGCCGTGAACGAGGATACATGCATCGTGGTCCTCTGTTCCGACGATGGAGAGGCAATCGAGACGTTCGAGACCACCCGCTATTCGGCAGATCTCGACGCAGGGAG
>DSDF01000102.1 GCA_011048835.1 Methanoculleus sp.
CCCATTCCTTCCAGCCCTCGCAGCCGGGCCGGGTGTCGCCGGTATAGACGATTTTTCTCCCGGGACGCGGTTCGCCGAGGACATCGCCGGGACGGATGATGCGCTCCTCGCCGCCGGCGGCGATGCGCACCTCTTCGCCCCGCTGCAGCCGTCCGAAGAGGGGGCCGGCGGGCACGCCGAGCTCGATCGCCCGCTCACGGTGAAACCTCCCCGGCCGGTCGTCTTCGGCGAGGATGTACCCGAGACTGGCGATCCCGTGGACGGTGCGGAAGGCCCGCACATGGTACCCCTCGAAGCGCACCTGATCGCCGTGGTGCAGTTTCCGTGCGACGAGGGGGAACCGCAGGTGGTTTTTGGAGAGATGGTAGACCGCCGCGACGAACTCGTCCACCCATTCGGGCCCGTAGATGGTTAGCGGCTCGTCCCGTCCCATAAAAGAGAGCGTCTGCATGAGCCCGAAGAGACCGAGGAAATGATCGGCGTGCCAGTGGGTGATAAATACCGCATCGATGGTAAACCCGGTGCGCACCCGCATCATCTGCTGCTGGGCGCCCTCCCCGCAGTCGAACAGCAGGGTGTCGGCCCCCCGGCGTATCAAAAAACAGGGGGGGTTTCTCTGGGGGGTGGGGAGGGCTCCAGCAGTGCCCAGGAAGTAGACCTGCAGGGTCTCGCCGGCTATGAAAACCACCCCCGGAACGCTTCGAGGCTTGTTCTGGCTTCATCGAGGTTCCTGCCCTCGACCACGCAGATGCCGGAGTAGGACGCTGCAACCCGGGAGCCTACGTCCTTCCAGTCGATCGTCCCCTCGCCGAGGGCGAGGTGCGCATCGCGGGTGCCGTCATTATCATGGATATGCACGTGGTCGACCTCGCCTATCCTCCGGAGAAAGGCATCGACCATCCCCATGGTATGCGCGTGCCCCACATCGAGGGTGATGCCCACACCCTCGATCCCGTCGGCCATGCCGAAGAGCTCGTCGGGCACCTGGCAGAAGAAATTCGGGATGTCCGGCATATTTTCCAGTGTTGCGAGGACCCCAACATCGCGTGCAACCGCCCCGATCTCCGCGAGTGCCGCCTTGTGCAGGTCCCACACATGCTCTGGCACGAGTTTTGCCGCAGGCGAGAGGTAGCCGGGGTGGATGGTGACCCGGTCGGTAAACTCGGCGGCGGCCTCGACGCAGCGGGACATCTGGCGTATCGATTCACGGTAGATGGGATAATTCAGCGAAGCAAGGTTCAGGTCCGAATACGGCGCGTGCACCGACACGTCCAGCGTCGTCGATCCGAGCACCTCGCGGATGCGTTCCACATTGTCCGGATTATCCATCCGGTAATTGCCATCCGCAGAGATCTCCCATCCCGCATAGCCGCATTCCTCGATACCGAACACCCATTCGATGGAATCCCACACTTTGGAGGAGGAGGAGAAAAACGGCTGCAACGACATCTCAGGCCTCCGTTCCTTTCAGGATGGCGATGACTTCGTCCCTGAACTCCTGGATCGATCCGTCGTTGCTGATCGTGGCATCCGCCATCTCCAGCGCCCGGCCAAGCCCCCACCCGAGTTCCCGTGCATCCCTGGCGCGCATACTCTCCTCGTCGGCCGGGTCATCTGAGCGCTTCCGGTCGTTGAGGCGCTGGAACCGCAGTTCAAACGGCGCGTCCACCCCGATAAGGGTGAAGTTCTCGAAGGCCTCCCGGAACACTGCCACCTCCGCATCGCTCCGGATGCCGTCCACGAGGACGAGCGGCGCATCCTGCGCGTTGATTCTGGGGATGCATCGCTCTGCAATGGCGGCCCTGCCGTTCTTCTCCCGCAGTTCCCGCGATACCGCGCCCAGGTTTTCGTCGGTGGGGGGCAGGCCTCGCTCGATGAGCACATCCCGGATCACATCGCCCATCACGACGACCGGGATCCCCATGTCCCCGGCAATCCGGGAAAATTCGCCCTTCCCGCTCGCGGGGAGGCCGACCACCCCGATGACCTTCATAGGGCCCTCCGTGCCTGCATGATATCGGTAAGAACGATGGAATCGGCAACGATGATTCTATTGTTGACATAGGCGACCTCGCCGTCCTCGCGTGTCCGGATTTTCACGTTCCTGCCGATTTTATCGGCGATCTGTTTCAACTGTTCGAAGGTGAGGGGGGGGATGGAGCCTTCCACACCCTGCTGCAGCACGTACTCCACCTCTTCCACCTCCCGCGCAATATACTGCACATCGGACTCTCTGCCCGGAAAAATCGTGGTGACCACTTCGAATTCGGGGAGTGTTCCGGCGATGAACGCTGCTTTGCAGAGTGTAAGCGATTCTTTCACCCTGTCGACAAGCTCCGGTTTCACTTTCAGGAGGTTGTGGTAGAATTCCCATCGGGTCTTGATGTCGAGCGCGATCCTGTCTGCCAGGCCTTCTTCGATGAGGGCGCGCAGGGTTGCGGGGAACACCCCGTTGGTCTGCACCCCGACGAAAAGCCCCATCGCTTTGCTCGCCCGGGCAAGCTCGAGCAGGGGCTGTTTCTGCATGGTCGCCTCCCCGCCTGAAAAGACAACGCCGCTGACGACAAGGCGCGAGGACCGTATCAGGTCCGCCACCTCGCCGACCTCCCGCAGGTCGTCCCCCGTCTGGATCGCGGCATTATGGCAGTAATGGCATCGCACCGGGCAGCCCCTGAAAAACACCGTACATACCGCGCGGCCCGGCCAGTCAACCGTGCTGAGCGGTACGAATCCCCCGAAATTCACCTTCAAAACATCACCAGTGCAGATAACTTCTCTGTTCAAGTCACTTCAAGGTTTCAATCGAGCATGCGCACCCGCCACCGGCGCGTGTGCCGGCACCCGGATGCCCGTTCCCCCGGCGGTTATCAACGGACGATATCCCCGATACAAACCTATAATTAACGTGCGAACCGAGCTTGATAGCAACAGGAAACCTTTCGCGGGACGTGACGTGTATGGCGCGAGGAGATGAATGTGAATATGCCGTGCGAACGGAATCGGGGACCTATTACTGTAGCACGGGCCACCCGGATGAATGCCCGTATCCGGCACGGTTCTGCAAGGTGCGTGACCGCCGGGATGCCGCCGCGGCCTTGCTGAAACCGACCGATACCATCTACGAGCTTCTTCTCCGGGGCTTCTAAACCCCGGACGTGAACGGGCGGGCAGCGGATCTCCGGCAGCATCCCCGCGGGTGTGCGCGCTCGATTTCCCGGGAGACGGCAGAGGAAAAGACGCCTCTTCGGGAAACCACCCTCGTGCGCCCGGATGCGGGAACGACCTCCAATTATTTTTCGTATGAGTAACTCCAGTTTACTTGCCCACTAAACAATCCAGATTTATTCGCAAATCAACAAAAAAAGCCTTTATCTGTTCTTTCCTCCAATAGTTCTCCATGACACTGGTCGACGACGCCAGAAAAGGCATCATAACCGAAGAAATGAAACTCATCGCTGCCGCGGAGGGTGTCACAGAGGATTTTGTGAGACGTGGTGTTGCGGGCGGGCATATTGCAATCCCACGGTCCCCCTACCGGGAGGTCAAACTCTGCGGGATTGGCCGTGGATTGCGCACCAAGGTCAATGCCTCGATAGGCACGTCGACCGATATCGTCGATATTCCCATGGAGATCGAGAAGGCCAGAATGGCGGAGAAGGCCGGTGCGGACACCCTGATGGAGCTCTCGACCGGCGGTGATTTCACGGAGATCAGAAAGCAGGTCATCGCGAACACCACGCTTTCGGTGGGAAGCGTCCCGCTCTACCAGGCATTCATCGAGGCTGCCCGCGAAAAGGGCGCGGTGGTGCATATGGAGCCCGACGACCTGTTCAGGATCACCGCAGAACAGGCGAAGCTCGGCACCAATTTCATGGCCATCCACACCGGCATCAACCTCGAGACAATGAAGCGCCTGAAAAACCAGGGGCGCCACGGCGGCCTCGTCTCCCGCGGCGGCGCGTTTATGACCGCATGGATGCTCCACAACGAGCAGGAGAACCCGCTCTACGCCGAGTTCGATTACCTGATCGAGATCATGAAGGAACACGATGTCACGCTCTCGTTCGGCAACGGCTGCAGGGCGGGGGCGTGTCACGACGCCACCGACCGCGCCGCAATGCAGGAGCTGATCATCAACGCGGAACTCGCCGACCGGGCGCACGACGCCGGGGTGACCACCATCATCGAGGGGCCGGGCCACATCCCCATCGACGAAATCGAGGCGAATGTCAAAGTCCAGAAGCGTCTCACCAACGAAAAGCCCTTCTACATGCTCGGCCCGCTCGTCACCGACATCGCTCCCGGCTACGACGACCGCGTGGCGGCCATCGGCGCCGCAATCTCCTCGGCGTACGGCGCGGACTTCATCTGCTACGTCACGCCCGCCGAGCACCTGGCGCTTCCCACGCCCGACGAGGTGTACGAAGGCGTGATCAGTTCCCGCATCGCCGCACACGCCGGGGACATGATCAAGCTGAACAAACGCGAACTCGATCTGGAAATGGGCCACGCCCGCCGCGATCTCGACTGGGAACGCCAGTTTGCCGTGGCCATCAACCCGGAAATCGCCCGCAAAATTCGCGACGAACGATCGCCGGCCGATACGGATGCCTGCACGATGTGCGGCGACTACTGCGCGCTGAAGATCGTCAACAGGCACTTTTCCTTCTAATGTTTCGGGCAAAAGGGACGCTGGGATGAAACTCGTCGTATCGGTTCTGGATCTGGACGCACTGTTTCGTGCGGTCGCGGCAGGAGCCGATGCGATTGAAGTGCGCCTCGACCTTCTGCCGGAACCAGACCACAAAGGGGTGCGGGAGACGCTCGCCACCATCGCCACCCCCCGCATCATCACCCTCAGGTCGGCGGCGGAAGGAGGAGCGTTTCTCGGGACGGCGGAGGAGTGGCGAGAGCGCCTCGAACCGTGGCTCGCCATCGCGGACTATGTCGATATCGAACGACCCTTTGCCGCCTGCGCAGACGGGATCCGGGGGAGCGGCGCGACGATCATCGCCTCGAACCACCGAAATGACATGCCCGGTCCCGCCGCGCTCCGGGATCTGGAGCGGGAACTGCGCGGCTTTGGCGACCTGCCCAAGATCATCGTCGCTCCCGCGTCCATCGAGGACGCGATCCTGCTCCTCACCTTCACCGCCACAGCGAAACGACCGGTCGCAACGGGCGTGATGGGAGAGAAATTTCGCTACCTGCGGGCCATCCTCCCCCTGTTCGGATCCGAACTGGCATTCTGCCATGCGGGCAGCCCGACCTCCCCCGGACAGTACCATATCGACGAAATGCGGCAGCTGCTGGAGATGCTGCAATGAACGAAGAAACCAGAGACTGCGTGGCGGAATTCCTGCGCCATGCCGATGAGATCGGGGACGGCTTCATCGAGGACATCGGGGAGATGCTCGGCATGGTCCCGTTCATTTTCACAAAGATGCGCGAGCGCCCCCGCGCCTTCGCCCTCACCGCGCTCGGCGATGCCATGACCGCACGCCCCGAGAGCCTCGATGAGAAAACCGCAGAACTCATCTGCATTGCCGCCGCGGCCGCGTCCTGCTCTGACCAGTGCCTGAAGGTCCATATCGGCGCCGCGAAAATCGCCGGGGCCACGGATGACGAGATTCTCGACACCATCCTGATCGCAAGCCTCATCGGCAAGACCAAAATCCTCGCCCGCTCGCTGCGGATGCTCAAAGAAACCGACCATGAATAAGTACCGGAAGGACCCGACCAAACACCACCTCCGCGAACGCCTCAAACACGCACGGGCATCCCTCACGACGGAAGAACGGGCAGAAAAGAGCCGTGCTATTGCCGGGATCCTCCTCGGACTCCTCGAAGGGGTCGACACGGTCATGGTCTACGTTGCAAAAGAGCCTGAAGTGGAGACATTAGGACTTATCGAAGCGCTCCTCGAACGGGGGACAGCGGTGGTGGTCCCCATCATCCAGCGGGAAACCCGCACGCTCCGGCTCTCCTATCTGGAGGACACGGGGGTGCTGCTCCCGAGCACCTTTCATGTTCCCGAGCCTGTCGGCCACGAAATCCCTGCAGACGGGGGAAGCATCGGCGCCGCGGTCATCCCCCTGATAGGTTTCGACGACCGGTGCCACCGCCTCGGGTACGGCGCAGGCTACTATGACCGGTTTCTGGGCACGCATCCCGGCGTCCTGCGGATAGGAGTCGGATTCGCCTGCCAGCGGGCGGACCGCATCCCCGCCGAGGCGCACGACATCGCCCTGCACTGCATCGTGACCGAAGACGGCGTCACGCGCGCCGGGTGACCGCCGGGACGCACTCGTACCGGGGCGGTCGTCCCGCAGAACCGCCCGCACGGTTCCCGCCCGGCGCCTTGCCTCGAAGTAAATTTTTTATACCGATCAACCCTTACTAGTGGTAAATATCGGTTCATCGAGGGTTGTTATGAACACTTCAGAAGAATTCGAAGTTACTGTGAAGGAAGCCACGCACGAGGACGCGGGGCGCGGCATCGCACGGGTCAGCACCGATGTGATGCGGGCACTCGGCCTCGTCAGCGGCGACATAATCGAGATCAAGGGGAGGAAGAAAGCCGGAGCTATCGTCTGGCCGGGCCTGCCCCAGGACACCGGCAAAGCGATCGTCAGGATCGACGGTGTCGTCAGGGGCAATGCCCAGACGGGCATTGACGAAAAAGTGACGATCCGCAAGCTGGAAGCAGGGTACGCGGAGAAGGTCGTGATCCAGCCGACGCAGCCCATCCGCCTGCAGGGCGGAGAGCAGTACCTCGCGCGGCTGCTGCAGGGGAGGCTGATTTCCGAGGGGCAGGCTCTCAGGGTCAATATTCTTGGAAATCCGCTCACGTTCGTCATCTCGAAGGTGACGCCCAAGGGCATTGCCGTCTTCGGCCCCAACACCTGGGTTGAGCTCAAAGAGACACCCTATCAGCCGGAAGAGGGGGAGAGAAAGGAGATCCCCGATGTCCACTACGAGGATATCGGGGGCCTGGGGAGAGAACTGGAGATGGTGCGGGAGATGATCGAACTCCCGCTCCGGCACCCCGAGCTCTTCGAACGCATCGGGATCGAACCGCCGAAGGGCGTGCTGCTGTACGGCCCCCCCGGCACCGGCAAGACCCTGATTGCCAAGGCGGTGGCAAACGAGGTGGACGCACACTTCATCAACCTCTCCGGCCCCGAGATCATGAGCAAATACTACGGGGAGAGCGAGGAGCGCCTCCGGGAAGTGTTCAACGAAGCGCAGGAGAACGCCCCGGCAATCATCTTCATCGACGAGATCGATTCCATCGCCCCGAAACGCGAGGAGACGCGGGGCGAGGTCGAGCGCCGCGTCGTCGCCCAGCTGCTCGCCCTGATGGACGGCCTGAAGACGCGGGGGCAGGTGATGGTGATCGCCGCCACCAACATCCCCGACGTCATCGACCCGGCGCTGCGCCGGGGAGGGCGGTTCGACCGCGAGATCGAGATCGGCATCCCGGACACCAGGGGCCGGCTCGAGATCTTCCAGGTGCACACCAGAGGCGTGCCCCTCGAGCTGGAAAAGGTCACGCTCACCGAGAAGGACCGGCAGGCGCTCGGAGAAGGGGCGGGCGAAAAGCAGGAGGAGGAGCTGAAGCGGAAAAAGTTCCTCGATCCCTACGCTGAAATGACCCACGGGTTCGTCGGCGCCGACATCGCCCTGCTCGTCAAGGAGGCGGCGATGCACGCCCTCCGGAAGGTGCTGCCGTCGGTCAGGATGGAGGAGGAGATCCCGATGGACGTGCTCGAGCAGCTGAAGGTGACCAGGGATGACTTCGAGGAGGCGCTCAAGCACGTGGAGCCGAGCGCGATGCGCGAGGTGCTCGTGGAGATCCCCGATGTCACGTGGGACGATATCGGCGGGCTCGAAGAGGTCAAGGAGGAGCTCCTCGAGGCAGTGGAATGGCCGCTCAAGTACCCGGATATCTTTGCGCGGATGGAGACCAAACCGCCGAGCGGCATCCTGCTCTTCGGGCCACCGGGGACAGGAAAAACGCTGCTCGCCAAGGCCGTCGCCAACAAGGGCGGCATCAATTTCATCTCCGTGAAAGGGCCCGAACTCCTCTCCAAGTGGGTCGGCGAGTCCGAGCGCGGCGTGCGGCAGATGTTTCGCAA
>DSDF01000005.1 GCA_011048835.1 Methanoculleus sp.
GTTCGGGCAGATCTCGCAGGCACTCCTCATGGTTCTTCTGACAGTCCTGTTTCTCTACCTGGATTTCGGGGTAATCGGGGCCGTATACGCGATAGTGCTCTCCTACATCGTGACCTCGCTGATGCTGGTCTCTCTTGCCAGATCCTTCATCCAGACAAGAATTGCAGATTTCGTTGCACGAATCAAGCAAATCACCGGGTTCGGGTCGCAGATCATGATCGCAAACGCCGTGAATACCATCAATTACCAGGCAGATGTCGTCTTCGTCGGGTATTTCCTGCTCGCCGCCGATGTCGGCTACTATGCGGTTGCCGCATCTCTCTCGAGGCTGCTCTGGGTCCTTCCCCAGAGCGTCCAGCGCATCACCTACCCGTCACTCTCCGAGTACTGGGCGCACAATGACCATGCGCTTTTCAATGAGGTGGTGAACAAGAGCATCCAGTACACCGCGTGCATCATGACCCCGATGGTCCTCTTCGTGATTTTTTATTCGCAGGACATCATCAGCCTCACCATGGGAGAAGGATTCGAGGCCTCCGTGGCGCCGCTGCTCATCCTCCTGGTGGGCGGTTCGATCAACGCGATCATCCAGCGTCCGATCGGGTCGATCCTCTATGCAATAGGCCTGCCCACCCTGAACCTGAAAATTTTCTCGAGTGTTGCCGTCCTCAACATCATCTTAAATGTCATGCTGATCCCCGCGTTCGGCATCATCGGGGCAGCCTTTGCGACAAGCATCACCCTGTTGCTGGTGACTGCGCTGGTGATGTATTTTGCCCGGCGGATCGCAGGAGTGCATCTCGATCTCGCATGGTTCGTCAAGCTCGGCGGGATCGCTTCCCTGAGTACGGCGCTGTTCGTTCTGGCCGGGTCCTACAGCATCGCCACCGGAGCGATCATCGTTGCCGCCAACGTGATCCTGATCTGGACATATTTCCTTGAAACAAGCGATAAGCACTACATCAAAAGCATCGTGGACGAAATGACCGCACACCTGTACGTATGGCAGGGGATTAAAGCGATGTATGCCAGCATGTCGGGTATGGTGAAAAAACCCTGATGAAAAGACGCTACCATGTATTCCCATCGCACGTGCCCACACACAAGGAGGCGCCCGGGACCGCCCCCGCGCACCGGCGCGCACAGGAGGGGACGAGATCGCACCGGACCACATGCGGCATCGATGCAGCGCGCATCTGCTGATCTCACTGGATCGTGAAACCATGGCCCTACAGCATATCCGGACTGTTGACGAAGACGAACTCGAGGACGTGGCGGAATTCCTTTCGCTCTGGCACAACCATACGCCGGAAACATGGATGCAGCGGTTCGAGAGCTGGTGGAAAGAGAATCCCGCCACCACCGACACCATACCCCGTGGATGGGTACTCGAAGAAGGTCAGGAAATCCTTGGATTCATCGGCAACATCCCGGTCCCGTTCCAGGTGGCCGCAAGGAAAGAAACAGCCATCGCCGGCACCTCATGGTGCACGAAACCCTCTGCCCGTGGTTTGGGCAGCCTCAGGCTCGTCCAGACGTTCACCGGCCAGGAGGGGGGGGCCGTGCTCATCAATACCACCCCGAACGAAGCGGCACAGAAAGTCTATCCGAAATATGGGTACCAATGCATCCTGCTTCCCCGGGGTGGCGTGGAATACTGGTATGTGCGCAATTACGGCGGATTCCTGTCGCTTCTCGACCGGCACCACCTCACGTCGCAGCCGCTGCGCAAGGTAATCAGGGGCATGAAATATCCCCTGAAATATCTTTCGCCGGCCATCGAGGGTTTCAAAGACTGGAGCCTGCCAAAACCAGAGGATATGGAACTGAGATTTACCCGCTGCCGGGAATGCGACGACCAGTTTACCGGCCTCTGGGAATCGCATCGAACACCGGATGCGGTGACGCTGTACCGGGATGCGGAGACCCTCAACTGGCTGTATTTTGCGAAATGTGTCGCCGACAAACGCCATGTCATCGCGTGCCACCTTGCAGAGACCGGGGAGCTGGTGGGCTACGCGGCATTTGACACCCTCTGCGCGGATGAACAGGGAGGATATCTTCTGCAGCTGAAAGATGTGTTTGTTCCGGTCATGGATGACCGGCTCCTCCTCCTCCTGCTCGGGCACTCGTTTCAACTGGCAAAAGAGATGAATGCTGATGCATTATCGCTCTGGCCGGCCGATCCAACGATGCAACGGGTCTTAAGAAAGTATATCCTGACCAGGAGAAAGGTTTCAAAACCCTACTTTTACAAATATTGTAAAATAAATAAAATATATAATATAAAAGATTATATTCACTCATTCGTTCCATCGTTCATCGATCCCGACGGAGGCCTCCTATGAATTTCGCGCACTACCTGCTTGAAAATACCGGAGAAATGACCGCAAATTTCGTGCTGGGGAGCAGATGCCACCTCACGTATCAGGATCTCAACCACAAGGTGAATGCACTGGCATCCTATCTTCACGGCAGATTTGGATGCGGACATGAGATAGTGCTCAATGCTGACAACAGCACGTTCTTTATCATCGCGTACCTGGGCATTATCAGGAGCGGAAATACCGCGGTGGTCATCGAGACGCGCATCTCGGACGCACACCTGAACGATATCCTGTGCCGGTGCTCGATTTCCGCCATCCTTGTCCAGAACAGGTACCGGCAGAGATTCGAGGATTCGCGCGAAATTTTGAGCGAATCATTCCTCGAATCCCTCCCGGCGGAATTCAGCCCTCCTGACACGGAATCGGATGACGACGACACGGCAGTCATCCTCTTTACGTCGGGAAGCACCGGACAAAAGAAGGGCGTCATGCTCAGCCATAAGAATCTCCGTGCGAACACCGAATCGATCATCGAGTGCCTCGAACTGACCGCGGCGGACCGCATCTATGCTGTGCTGCCCTTCTCCTACACCTTTGGCACATCGCTGCTCAACACCCATCTCAGGGTGGGGGGCAGCGTGGCGCTGGGCAATCCCATATTCCTTGGTTCCATCCTGAATGAACTGAACGCGTACGAGTGCACCGGATTTGCCGGCGTGCCCAGCACCTTCCAGATCCTGATCAACAAGACCGATTTTCTGCAGCGATCCTTCCCGGCGCTCCGGTATTTCCAGCAGGCAGGGGGCCACCTTGCGGACAAATTCAAACTCATGATCGCGGAGGCCTTCACGGACAAGCAGTTCTACACCATGTACGGGCTTACGGAAGCAACCGCCAGGTGCTCGTACCTTCCCCCCCACCTCCTGCGGGAAAAACCGGGGTCGATTGGCAGGGGCATCCCCGGTGTCAGGCTTGAAGTCATCAAGCCCGATGGAACCCTCGCACAACCCCACGAGGCAGGGGAGATTACCGTTGTCGGTGCCAATGTCATGAAGGGGTATTACAAGGATCCGGAGGCCACACGGGAGAAAATCCGCGATGGAAGGCTCTATACAGGCGACATTGCCACGGTCGACGAAGAGGGCTATGTGTACTACCTCGAAAGGCGGAGCAGCATTATTAAATCGGGAGGATTCAGGATATCCCCCAAAGAAGTCGAGGGTGTCATCAACCGTATCAAGGGCGTGAGCCTTGGCATTGTGATGGGCATTACCGATGAACTCCTCGGCGAATCAGTGGGCGCCGTTGTCCGGCCGGAAAACGGTTCCAACCGGGCGCTCTATGAGATGATTCTCCAGGGATGCGGACAGGAACTCCCCTCCTATAAAATTCCCCGGAAGGTCCTGTTTCTCGATGAATTCCCCCTGAATTCATCACTGAAGTACGACATGGAAAGACTCAAGCACCTGCTCGAATCCAATGAGGGAGAGCAGGGAAAGAATCTTTTTATGCAAAAGGCCTGAGGATGCATATGGACACCGGTACATGCCAGACCGCGGGTGCACGGATCCCTCCCGGCGCTGCCACGGGCATACCGGCCATCACCCCGGCCCCCGTCGCTGCATTCCACGAGGTGGCAGGGGCATGGCACCAGCACGATCTTCTCATCATCATGGCGGATACCGAACGCCTTCTCTCCGGCTACGCCGACATCCCTGCTGTGATCGAGTGCCCGGATGAGGAGCGACACCGCACCCGCTATGCGCGGCGCCGCCATGCCGCATCGCATATGCTTGCAAGGCTCGCCCTTGCCGCCATCCTGCGGAAACGGTCGCCGGACGATATCACGCTGGTACAAGAACCCACCGGCGGCATCCGTATCGCTGGCGAAGATTCTGTGTGCCTCTGCATCTCCTATTCACACACCCTCCTCGCTCTTGCCTTCGCCCGCGGGAAGGTGGGCATCGACATCGAGCGCATCCGGCCCCTTGCAATCAACCACATCCCTGCACTTGTCAGTACGATCTGTGATGACCAGCCCGAAATCCCGCCCGATTGTACCGCATTCCTCCAGCACTGGACGGCACTGGAAGCACACGCAAAATACTCGAACATTCCGCTCTGGAAAATGCTGCAAAACCCGCAGGCCGGACGGCAGGGTCATGCCGCAAGTTATCTCATCCAGGGCAGCGCCGTCCTGTCGGTGGTCACGGAGACACCCTGTCCGCTCCATCGCATCCGGTGCCTGAGAAAACAATAGATCGGAGGGGATCAGGGAGCAAACTCGGGGGAGAGAGCGAGCTTTTCGGCGATATCTTTCACGAGTGGTATCGAGACCCCGCTCTTGAGTTTTTCAAGCCCATCCTCACGCGACATAGTCCCGCATCTGACAAGGCCGGCAATTTCACAGGCGTAGGGGTGAAACCCGTACTTCTGGATATGGTTGAAAATGGTGAAAGAATTCAACAGGCAGTTCGTCGAATTTTTATCCCTGAGACCGGGCGGCACCCAGCCGATATCGCCAAGAATGCGGAGGATCGTGCTCTCATCATAGTCCCAGGCGAGGAGCGGATGAATCATGTACCTGGCGCCGTTCTGCTCCTCCCGTCCAATCACATCCTTTTTGAGCAGAAAAATCTCGTCGTCATCGGCGATTCCCATCTTTTTCAGCTGCGCCTCGAACAGGCTTCTCGACCACCGCATGAACGCCGGTGAGAGACGGATGACCGGGCTCCGGGTCTGTCCGGGGGTGAAGGCGAACATGATGTGCGGCGCCCCGCTGACGACTGCCGCTTCCATCAATTTCTGCTTGACGATGCTGATGCAGGTGTTGCAGATATCGCTTGCACGGAGCCGTGCCGCATCCGGGTAGACATCGTGTGACTGTGCGGCATTCCGGAACGCCCTGTTCAGGAATTCCTCCTGCACGGTGAGGCGCAGGAACTCGGCACCGGCGACATCGCATATCGTCCGGGCATTCCGGATCGCCTGCGGGGAGATAAACCCGTTGTCGAACAGGATCGCACGGATCCTGAGATCGGGATGTTCCTGCTTGATCCTGTAGAGCCCGTACGAGGAGTCTTTGCCCCCCGAAAGCGCATAGATCACATCGAACTGCCCGCTGCCCCGGGTATGGTGCAGCAATGCATCCATGTCCTTGTGCGCCTCAATTCGTTCCTGTGGCGAGATCTCCGAAGGATCCCTGCAAAACTGGCACAGGCCGCTCTCGTGATCGATGTTCACGCCGGGCATTGCAGAATGGAGCACGCACCTCCTGCACAGATTGACCGTTTCGTTCATACGCTCACTTCGACAATTGGGAGATGAGGTTGGTAATGCCATTGAGGGTATCAAAATTCTCCGGGGTCAGGTACTCGCCCGGAATTTCTATCGCATAGCGGTCCTGAATGAAATCGACAAATTCAATCAGGCCGATGGAATCGATGATCCCCCGTTCGGTGAGTGAATCGGTGGTATCGAGCAGTACTGTATCGTCAAGAAAGGACTTTGTCCTTAAAAACTCCATTAATTCGTCGGTAACGTCGGTCATCGTGTATCTCGCTCCAGTAACTGATGTGCGTCAATATCAAACGGTGTATTATAAATTTATAAATATATATCTTTCCCTCCCCGCCACTCCTCCTCACGACTCCAGGCTTCATAGAAATCGCCTCCATTGAAAAAATGCGGCGAAAAATTCGTCGAATCCCGGAAATAATACACAATATCATTTGATTCACTGGAATAAACCCTGTACAGGCAGAGAGCATGAGATATCACACGCCCGGCGGCACTGTGCTGCGGGCCATGCTCACATCCCCGACGGCATGCAATGGCAGCAACGTACAAATGTATGCAAGCGGAAGCTCTTTTCTACGAAGAATACTTCCCGGTGCGGGATGAACGCCCCATAATCCGGAAGATTTGCACCGATTGGCAGGATCCATCGCCATCGAGGGGGGCTTTTTTGATGCAGGTAACATTTATAAATCTGCCCTAATAATTATTGTTCGGTCGACATGATGATCGAGCACGAACTCAAAAAACACCCCGACAAAAATGCGGAAAAGATTGCAGCATTCATTCGCACCACACTGTTCGATGATTTCAGGAAGAAAGGAGCGGTTCTCGGAGTCTCGGGGGGGATTGATTCAGCCGTCGCACTCCACCTGCTGGTGAACGCGATCGGAAAGGAACGGGTTTGGGCGGTGCTGCTCCCCGAAAAAGAATCCTCCCCCTCCAGTCGCCAGCTCGGAGCGGAGCTCTGCGACCAGCTCGGTGTCGCCTGCAGGGAGATCCCGATCACGCCCATCCTCGAAGGGCTCGATATCTACTCAAAAAAATTGGGACTGATCAGGAGATACTATCCTGAGTACGATCCATCGGTGCATGCCACCTCCCTTGCCCTCCCCCGCGATCTCCTGGACCAGCCGTTGCTCAACATCCCCTACCTGAAACTGGTGAATGACGGATCCGTGGTCGACGAAAAACGTCTCCACGCACGAGACTACCTCGAGATCATCGGGTTGCAGAATGTCAAGCAGCGAGCCAGGATGGTGGTGCTCTACATGGTTGCGGAGCAGATGAACTACGCGGTATGCGGGACGACAAACAAGACAGAAGCACTCTGCGGATTTTTCGTAAAATACGGGGACGGGGGGGTTGACCTGGAACCTCTCATGGACTGCTACAAGACCCAGGTGTACGAGATGGCGCACCACCTGAAGGTAGACCAGCGGATCATCGAACGGCCGCCGAGCCCGGATACATGGAGCCATTTTACCTCCGACGAGGAATTCATATGGCGCATGCCGGTCGGGGTCCTCGACCAGCTGCTCTATGCAGACGAGCACAATGTGCCGCTCGAGATGATCGAGGAGAGTACCGGACTTTCCGCGGAGGTGATCCGCAAGGGGCAGCAGCACGTCAGCAGACTGAGGCGTGCTGCAGCTTTCACCTCCGCACCTCCCCCTGTCTGCCTGCTCGGTTCATAGCACCCCACACTTTTTCACCCGGACTGGCGGGACCCCGATCTGCTTTTTCCCACCGCCGCAAGGTAGAGGGCAAACTGCGCCTCCCCGTCGATCCCCAGCAGTGAATTGAGCTCGTCGTCGTGGAATGCTCCAACAGCACAGGCAGCGCAGCCCACCGCCTGCGCCGCGAGGTAGAGATTCTGGCACACGTGACCCACGTCAATATGCATGTACCGGTACCCGCGTTCACCGTAGCGCCATGTCATCCGGTAGGCATCCACCGTCCAGATGAACGTCACCGCGTTGTCCTTCAGGAATCTCTGGTTGACGCATGCCGCCGCCACGCTGTCGGCAATATGCGGGTCCGGGTTTACCCCGGCGAGGCGGTGGGTCAATGCGAGATAGCGATAGAGCCCCGGATCAATGCCCTCGACATTGTTTGCCAGGATGTAGGTCTCCAGGCAGTGCCGTGCACCGGCGGACGGCACGGTCCTGAACGTGAAGAGATCGCGCATGGTCTTTTTGATGCCCTGCGTTGCCCA
>DSDF01000074.1 GCA_011048835.1 Methanoculleus sp.
CTGAAAGCACGCAAGTACTGGTATCAGGTCAAGGAGATCAAGATCAAAATCATTCTCTATAACCTCAGGATGGTGATGAAAAATTATTCTTTGTTGTTCTTGTTGAGGAATTCTACAGAGCCGGTAATACATATGTTTTAAAGGGAGTTAACGTTGTATGAGCATAATAAACAGCGAAGACGCCGTCTCCGAGTCCATCGGCACCATCCTCGCCGTCGCCATCACCGTTGCACTGGCCGCGATCATCGCGGTGTTTGTCTTCGGCATGGCAAACGAGATGCAGGACACCTACGTGGTGGGCGTCTCGGCGAAGTTCGTCGACGAGGAGATCCGGATCACCTACCACGGCGGGCCCGACCACGACAAACTGCAGCGCCTCGACTGGCGGATATTCAACAGCACGGGCGCGAAGTATAATGGGTCCCCCACCGACAAATGGCTACAGAACCCAAAGGTCGGGGACACCTTTGGAACGGAGGGGCATTCGACCGCGAACCCGTTTGGCCCCGGCACCTACCGGGTGCAGGTCATCGCCTCCTTCCCGGACAATGCGCAGCAATTGATGCTGGACACCTATCTTGACCACACATGATGAATACGATGGCGGTAGTCTATCACTAAACCCAACCTTTTTAACAACCTATAAATTCCCCCGCGCAAAACCTCACAATATGAAACGGGGGATTCATTGTCTGGTCCTGCTCGCCGCCGCGCTCGTGATCTGCTCGGCCGGATGCATGGAGACATGGGAGCGGCTGTCCGGCGCTTCCGCGGAGGAAGTGTTCGGGCCGGGCTCCGCACCGCCGGACGGCTACGGCTCGATCGATGTCAGCTCAAGCCCGTGGGGGGCCGAGGTGTACGTCGACGGCCTCTACAAGGGCAAAACGCCGGTGACCGTCCGCAACGTGCCCGCCGGCACGCACGAGGTCATTCTTTCGAAATCCGGCTACGAGGACGCCACGCAGGAGGTCACGGTGCAGGCCGACGCGTCGGTCACCGTCAAGAAGACCCTGACCGTCCCGAAACCCGACATCTCCATCACCGTCAGCTCCACGAAATCCGGCTACCAGCCGCCCAAGTGCTACTGGGAGGTTGCCGGGACGGTCAGCAACAGCGGCGCGGGCACGGCGAAGGATCTGGTGCTCACCCTCGAGCTCACGCCCAAGAACACCGCCTACGATAAGGCATCGACGGAGAAGCGGATCGGCTTCCTCAACCCGGGCGAGACGCGGGAGTTCTACATCTGGGTGGACGCGCCCAGCTGCTCCGACTACACCGGGAAGCTGACCTACGTCTACTACGATGCCGACGACAGGAAGCATTCCGGCACGGCGACGAGCATCTGACCGCTTCCCCGCACGCCACCCCCTTTTTTGTGATCGCGGCCCCGCCGAGCAGTACCCCTTGCACGGGCGATCCGCCCGCACTCCCCCGCCATCCTCCCGCGGCCCCGGCGCACCCCGGAGGGGCGAAGAGGTCTCCCGCAGGGCCGCCCGGACCCCCGCCGCCGGGTGCCTGCCCGGAGCCGGTTCGCAAAGTAGAAATCGTTCCCGCCCCCACGCGTGACAGGATACGCCCGGATGAACACCGCCATGCATTGCCCGCCGCACGAAGAAGCCATCTCGCCCGTCATCGGCGCCATCCTGCTGGTGGCCCTCACCGTCATCCTCGCCGGCATCGTCGCCGTCTTCGCCTTCGGGATGGTGCAGGACATGGACGCGGGGCTGTCGATCGCCATGCAGCCGGTCAGCGTCACCGCGGCGCAAGAAGGCACCGACATCACCATCACCTATATGGGCGGCCCGGGCTACGAGCACGTGACCCAGATCATGGCAAGGATCTACAAACCGGGCGCCGCCACCCCGAACTTCACCATCACCATCAACAACCCGGAGGTGGGGGTCTCGCAGACCACCTCGGGCGTGGTCTTTTTACCCGGCGACAGAAACCGCGTCGTCGTCACCGCACGCCTCGACGACGGCACCGAGCAGGTGGTGCTGGACACCTTCGTCTGAACAACGATCACTCGCGTGCAGCGTCGATAGACGTCCACAGGAGCGCCAGCGCCTCGTGCTCCCGGGGCCCGCCGCACTTGCGGACGATGCCGCCGTGGTGCTCGATCAGCTGCGCGAGCCACGGGTCGCCGGTGCGCACGTAGCGGGTGGCGTGCACCGTCGCCTCCACGATGCCCGCGAAGCCCCGGTTCACCGGGTGGAGGCGCAGGGAGAGCACCTCCTCGTGCAGGGGCGCAAGCCGGACGACCATCGACGCCGCGCCCCGGCGCTCGATTTCGGCACGGAACGCCGCCCACGCCTCGGCCCCCGCGAGGCGGTGCATGGTCGTCCCCGCCACCTCCTCCTCGACGAAGGCCTCGCCGGCAAGATCGTCGAACGCCGTCTGCACAAAGACCACCGGGTCGAAGACGAAGTTCGCCACCACCCAGCCGTCCCGCTCGACATTGGCCGCCGTGTGGCTGCCGCAAAAGAGCACCATCCGCGGCCCGTCGCCGCGGCAGATGATCCCCATCGGCGCCGCGTTCAGCCGCGTGGTGGCGATCACCTCGTTGATGCCCTCCCTCAGCAGTCCCACTGCCACCCCTCCCCGAGGGCAACATAAATGCCGGCGATGATGAGATCCGCGATCGAGCCCGGGTTGATGCCGCGCGCCAGGCACTCCTCGTCGAAGCCCTCCAGGCTGCGCTCCCCCGCGAGCACCGCGCCCGCCTCCCGCCGCGTCCACTCCGCCACCGCCGCGCCGTGCTTCTTGGCGACGAAGGTGTCGTCCTCTTCGGCGAGCAGCCGCAGAAACGCAGACACGACCGCCTGCCGGCCCGCCCCCTCGCAGAGGTGGTCCGCCGCCCTCCGGGTGAGCACAAAGCCCTCCGTCCACTCGCGGGCCACCATGTCCCGCGGCGCCGAGTAGGCCATGATATCAAAGAGCGTCATTTCCCGCTCCCGGATGGTGGCGGTCGCCGCCGGGTCGTTGACGTCGATCTCGGCGTCGTCCTCCAGCATCCGCACCTTCGTTGCCCCGAACGCCTCGTAGAAGGCGAGCGAGTCCGCAACGGTGGTCTGCCGCACGGCGGCGCAGGCCCCGGCGATGTCGCCGCCCAGCACCAGCGGGAAGAGCAGGATGTAGGCCCCGAAATGGGTGTTGCCCCCGGCGTGGCAGGCGGTGAGCCCCACCGCCTCCCGGATCAGCGCCCCGATGCCGCCCTCACCCCGCTCGGCGCGTTCCAGCGCGGGCCGTGCGAGGATCGCCGAGGCCAGGAAATGCTCGAGCCGCGTGTCCGCGTAGTCGTGGCAGCGGTCCACGTTGCCGGGCTTCGGGGAGGCGCACACCTCGAGCATCATCGCCAGCTGGGCGCGTGCAGTCCGGGAGAGGAGGGGACAGGTGTTCATGCAAAAATACGGGCCATGATTTTTTCCGCCATGCGCCGCTTGTAGCGCATGTAGTCCTGGTGGGAGAGCCCGAGCTCCCGCAGGTGCATGTCGCGGAACATGCAGGGGGTCGAACTCTTGCAGCAGAAGGCGAGGCTTCCGAAACAGGTGTGCTCCCCCTCCTCGAGCGGGGTGTTCGCCACGCACTCCTGCTTGAGGCCGATGAACGCCCCGCGCTCCATGTCGATGCGCTTGAGCAGCGGCAGCAGGGGGCAGTCCTTGACCGGCATGCAGCAGAAGGTGAGCGCCCGCATATCGCCGCCCCGGCAGAGCTGCTTCGGGGCGTTGTACCACCCGATCTCGTCCGCGAACTCGGTGACGCCCGCGTCCAGCGCGGCCAGCGTCGTCGCGTCCGACTGCCGGGCCAGCGACACCAGGTCCGCGCCGTGGGAGAACATCTCCTTGGCGACGGCGAACGAATTGATGGAGTTGTTGGCGATGAGCGTCAGCGGGCAGGTGTTGCGCAGCTGGCGGACCTTCGCGTACCCGAAATCCATCAGGTCGGCGTGGATGATATCCGCCCCCGCCCGCCAGATCTGCCGGGCGAGCTCCCGGTCGTCGCCGGCGACCCCGGCCCGGATCTTCACCGAGACCGTCACCCCGGCGCTTTTGAGCGCCTCGATGGTCGCCGCGAGCCGGTCCGGGTGGTGGAGCAGGTACTCCCCGCACCCCGCGTCGATCATCGGCTGCTGGCGGCAGTGGGCGTCGATCTCGTAGATGACCCCGCTGCCGAGCGCCTCGGCGATCCGCTGGAACGACTCGGGCGCGCTCCCCCGCAGGTTCACCCCGCAGACCACGTCGCTCTCCGCGAGCAGCGCCGTCTGCCGGCGCAGCTCCTCGGCCGGATCATCGTAGACGAATTCCTTTCTCCCCGCCTTCACGAGCGCCGCGCTCGCCTCCAGCGTCGCCTCGTCGATGGAGTACCCGCCGATGAACGCCGCCCCGATATGTGCGGCGCGCTCGAGCACATACGCGGCATCGACCCATCCTGCCATCGATGCAATGGCGATGGGCGTTTTCACCACCTCATCATTGAGGATCAGTTCAAAGCGGTCATAGGGGTCCATCATAATTCCTCTGAATTGCGTTGCCAGAAATCAAATGTCTTTGGGTAGATCCTCGAGAATGTAGCAGTCGGCAACGCGGGCCAGCGGAATCGCGCACCGGAACTCCTCGATCGCGATGCCGGGCGCCTCGCCGTACAGCCGCCGGACCTCCGCCCACGGCAGGAGGTACGCCTCCTTGGCTTTCCCCGGGCCCGACCGGAACTCCACCGCCAGGTAGCCCCGCCGCCCGGTCTTCTCGAGGAACGCGGAGATGGCGTCGACCTGGTGGACACAATGTTTGTCCTCGTGGAAGTGCTGCGAAAAATAGAGCTTCTTTCCCCGGATGGACTTGCACTCGACGGCGAGGTACAGCCGCGGGTCGAGGGAGTCCACGAGCACGTCGACGTACTGGGAATTGAACTTGGACTGTTTGAGACGGTAGGCGAACCCGCGCATGGCCCCGCCGCTCAAAAACGTATTGAAACAATGAACGATATCCCGCTCAAAATCACTCATTTATACCATATCTCTGCCGGGATAAGAAAAAATAATCGATAAGAATTTTATAGATTATCGTAGTACATGATGGAATATGGCAAAGAAAGGATTATTACTCGTGGGCCATGGCAGCAAGAAGCCCTACAACAAAGAACTCATCGAAGAGACCGCACGCGCAATCGCACAGAAGGACGACTCCTTTCTTGTAAAATCCGGATTCATGAGCATCAACGAGCCGACCGTCGAAGAGCAGCTCGAGGCCTTCAAAAACGAGGAGATCGAGGCGCTCGTGGTCGTGCCCCTCTTCCTCGCCAAGGGCATCCACATCCTCAAGGACATCCCCGCCATCCTCGGGCTCGAGGAGGGCAGCTACCGGGGGACGTTTGCGGCCAACGGCGGCGAAATCCCCCTGCTCTACGCCCATCCCATCGGCAGCGACCCCCTGCTCGCCGAACTCATGCTCAAGAACGCGTACCTGGCAATCGAAGAGCACCTCTGACCCCATGAACATCCTGGTGCTCGACACCATCCACGGCGGCGGGGAGATCGCCCGCCACCTCATCTCTTCTGGCCACACCGCCGATACGGTGGATATCTACCGGCATGCGCAGGGCATCGACCAGGCGCAGGCGCTCGCAAGGACCTATGACTGCATCGTCGCCCCCGTGCACACGGACCCCGACCACCCCCTGCTGCAGCGCCCCGGCATTCCCCGCATCACCCACCACGAGGCGGTCGGGCGCATCCTGGGCCGAAACGCCCCCCGGCCCATGGTCGAGATCACGGGCGCACGGGGCAAGACCACGACCGCCACCGCCCTCGCCTCCCTCTTCGAGGGCCCCGGCGTCCTGCACACCTCGCAGGGCACCGTGGACTACCCGGATCGGGTCCTGCTCTGGAAGCGCAGCATCGCCCCAGCCTCGGTCATCGACGCCGCGGCGCGGGCGCGGGCACGCAACGGGTGGCTGATCGCCGAGGAGTCCCTCGGGGTGTCGGGCGCGGGCACGCTCGGGGTGCTCACCGCGGGCGAGGACTACCCCGTCGCCGCCGGAAAGAAGCGCGCCCTCGCCGAGAAAAAGCGCCTGCTCACCCGGTGCGCCACCGTGGTGGCGGCGCCGGGCATCGCCCCGTGGGCCGATTGCGTGATCCGCGCCGACGAGGTCGCCGCCTGCGCGGGAGGCACCTGCCGCTATGCGCGGGACGGCATCGAGGGGTCGTTTACCAATCCGCTCCTGCACCTCGACGGCTACCGCACCCCCCTCGTGACCGCCGCCGCGGCCGCCTGCTGCTGCGGCATCGACCCCGCGCCCCTCGCCGGGTTCCGGGCGCTGGAAGGGAGGATGTCGACGCACCGTATCGGCGACGCACTCCTCGTCGACAACGCCAACAGCGGGACGAACACCGCAACCGCCGTCGACGCAGCGCGCTACGCCCGTCTCCTCGCCCCGGGCCGCGGCATCGTGCTGGTCATCGGGCTCGAGGCGGCGACGGTCTGCGAGGGATTCCCCGAAGAGGCGATGGAGGAGGCGATCGGGCGGATCGGCCCCGTCTCCGTGGTGCTCGTCGGCGTCACGGGCGCGGTCGGGGAGCGGCTCGCCGCCGCGGGCATCCCGTGGGAGCACTGCTGGACGCTGCAGGAAGCCCGCGACCGTGCATGCGCCCGTGCCGGGCGAGAGAGTATTGTGCTTTCAGTGAAAACATGGAGATAGCATATGCAGTACATTCAACCGCGACCGAGTTCGATCGTCGCCGCCCTCTACACGGCGAGGGACCTCGAGGTGGACGTCGCCGTCCTCCACGGCCCCTCCGGGTGCTCCTTCAAGCACGCCCGCCTCCTCGAGGAGGACGGGATGCGGGTGCTGACCACCTCGCTCGCCGACAACGAGTTCATCTTCGGCGGCCAGAGCACCCTTGAAAAGGTCCTCCGCCATGCGGAGGAGGAATTTGCGCCGGAGCGCATGGCCGTGGTGGGCACCTGCGTGGCCATGATCATCGGGGAGGACATGGGATCGGCCGTCGCCGACGCCGGGATCACCACCCCCACCATCGCCGTCGAGATCCACGCGGGCTTTCGCGAGAACATCGACGGGGTCATGGCAACCCTGCAGGCGGCCGCCGACGCCGGGTGGGTCAGCGCGGACGAGCTGGAGCGCCAGCGCGTGCTGCTCGCCAAAGCGAACGAGGTCGAGCGCCTCCGGGGGGCCGCTTACAAGCCCTACGTCCAGCCGTCCCGCGGGGATCTCAAGCACGTGGTTGCGGCGCGGCTGCTCGAGTGCGTGCGGGAAGGAAAGAAGGGCGTCGCGGTCCTCAACGCCAAAAAAGAGACCGCGTACATGTTCGCCGACGCCCTCCTCGCCCTGCACGAGGCGGCGCCCGGCGCCGATATCACGTACATCGCCAACCTCGAACCGCGGGGGCTCCCCAAGGTGCGCCGGGACGCGGCCAACATCGCCGCGGTGCTCGCGGAGCGGGGCGTTTCCTACGAGAGCATCGGGGCGCTCGACGAATACGGGGCGAACGGCGACCGCCTCGGGGAGCGGATCGCCGAGATCGCCCCCGATTTCGCCCTCCTCGCCGGCGTCCCCCACGCCATCCCGCCGGCGTACACCGAAGGGCAGGAGGTCTTCTCGATCACCAACGGCCCGCGGCAGGTGGAGCCGCTGCGCGCCATCGGCCACCGGCACGTGGTGGTGGAGGTCGACCTCCACC
>DSDF01000117.1 GCA_011048835.1 Methanoculleus sp.
CCCCAACACCGCCCGGCCGGGCGGTGTTGGGGTACTCGAGGACGGGGTCGATCAGCGGCTCGCCCCGTGGTCCCGTGGACGGGCAGGTGCCGGGATCCACGCAGTGGGCCCCTTCCCTGATGTTCCAGCCGTAGTTGCCCCCGGCGGTGACCAGGTTGATCTCTTCCCAGCTGCGCTGGCCCACGTCGGCTGCAATCAGGCCGTATTCGCCTCCCCTGTCAAAGGAGATGCGGTAGGGGTTGCGGAACCCGTAGGCGTAGATCTCGCCCCTCCCGCCTCCGCCCGCAAAGGGGTTGTCGGCGGGAACGGCGTAGGGCTCCCCGCCGTCCACGTCGATCCGCAGGATGCTGCCCGGCAGCGTGGCGGTGGTCTGGCCGTTGCCTTCCGGCGGATGGCCGATGCCGGCATCGTTGCCCCCTCCGCCGTCGCGGAAAGCGATGGAGAGATACCCGTCGGGCCCGAAGAGGATCTGGCCGGCGTTGTGGTTGGCCTGGGGCTGGTCGACGTCCAGCACCGTCCGTTCGGAGGAGGGGTCGGCGCGGTCCGGATCACCGCGCCGGACCGCATACTCCGCCACCCGGGAGGTATGGTCCCATCCCGCCGGCCCCTCCGGCCGCAGCGGGGCGCTGTAATAGACAAAGAACCTGCCGTTGTCCTCGAAATCCGGGTGGAAGGCGATCCCCAGGAGCCCCCGCTCGTCGCCGTTCGGGTTCAGGGAGACCATCCGGCTCCTCACGTCGAGGAAGGGTTCGTCGAGGAGCGTCCTGTTGGCGGCGATGATCCGGACCGTCCCCGACTGGTCGGCCACAAAAAGCCTTCCCGAGCCGTCCGGCGCCTCTTCAAGGGCCACCGGGGCGTCAAAGCCGTCCGCCACGAGATCGAGGGCCACCCGGTGCGGTGGACCCGGCGTCGCCACCTGTGCACCTGCCGGCATCGCCGCAAGGCAGAGGCAGATCACCAGTGCACCTGCGAGATATGGATTTCCCATGTTATTTCACCCCGTAACCTGCGGGGGGTGCGGCCAGGGTCGCGGCCCCCCACCTCACAGGGTCTCGCAAGGCATAAAAGCGTGTGCCGCAGGAGGTTGTTCGCTTCACCGTGAAAACACGAAGACCAGTTCGCTGAGGCTCTGGTCGACCGCCCTGACCAGGTCGACGGCCACGGAGATGGCGATCTGCTCTCCATCTTTTGTGGTGATCGCCACCCGGTCGGGCCACCGGCAGGCCATGGGCCTGCCCGGCTCCGTCTCGTGGTGTACCGCGTCCATGAAAGCCCTGATCTCGTCGGACCGGACGGCGAAGAGGTCCCAGATCCGCTCGCCGAGGATCTCCTCCTCCCGCCACCCGCACATCTCCTCGGCCGCCCGGTTGATCCGCTTGACGGATCCTTCCACATCGGTGGTCAGGATGGCGTCGGATACCAGGTAAAATGCGGATTCGTTGATTTTCTTCTCGATCTGGGATTTTTTCCGGGCCATGTGGGCGTGGATCGCGATCTCGATATTGGTATAGAGTTCGCGTTCGTTGATGGGTTTGATGAGGAACCCGTACGACCTGCTCAGGAAGGCGCGGTAGATCGTATCGTCGTCGGAGTATGCGGTAAGGAAGATCACCGGGATGTCGTACACCGCATTGATCTTCTCGGCGGTCTCGATCCCGTCCATGGGCCCCTGGATCCGGATGTCCATGATGATGCAATCGGGCCAGGTCTCCCGTGCGATCCGCAGGGCGTCAGTCCCCCGCATCGCCACCCCGACCACCGTATACCCGAGGTTTTCCAGGGTCTGTCTGAGCGACATCGCGAAGATGGCTTCATCCTCGACGATGAGTATCTTTTTATCCGATCCGTGCACGAGATCCGCTGCCATGCTGCTCCTCTAGGCAACCTTGCAAGCCTGCAATTATAAAGGTTTATAAATTGCCCCGGTTGCGATGCCCGCACCCCGGCCGTTTTTCGCACGCGCCGCAATCCCCCGAAAACCCCGGTATCGGCGTGCAGGGGCCGGGTGATACAAAATGCTATAACGCCGCGGCAACCACAGTAGTACGGAGCAATGCCATAGCGCTGCGGTGGGCCGGCAATTCGGATGTCCGGGGGAGCATTGAGCCCGGAACGCCGCAGCAGCAGGATCGATTCCATGACAGCGGACGGGACCTTTGCCATCAGCATCATCAGCGAGAACCGGCTCGGCGTACTGCGCGATATCGCCGGGATCATGGTGGAGCATCATGCCAATATCGTGCTGACCCAGCAGTCCATCCTCAGCTGCGGGCCGGATAAGGGGAAGGCGCATGTCTATTTCGAGGTGGAGGGCGACGACCCGGGCGACCTGATCGCGGCGCTGGTCGCTGCCCCCACCATCCACCACGTGACCGTCTACCAGCCGCTCTCGCAGATCTTCGGGTCGAGAGTGATCATCTTCGGGGGCGGCGCCCAGGTCGCCCAGGTGGCGATGGGCGCGGTGAACGAGGCCGACCGGCACAACATGCGGGGGGAGCGGATCTCGGTGGACACCTTCGCGGTGGTGGGCGAGCAGAAGCTCACCGAGGCGGTCGACGCGGTATTGCGCCTCCCCCGGGCGTCGATCCTGGTGCTCGCCGGGTCGCTGATGGGGGGCACCATCTCCGAGGCGGTCGACCGGGTCCGGGCGGCGGGCATCCCGGTCATCGCCCTGAAAATGGCGGGATCGGTGCCCGAGCACGCCGACCTGGTGGTCACCGACCCCATCCAGGCGGGGGTGTTCGCGGTCATGCACGTGAGTTCGAGCGCGGTCTTCGACATCAACCGCGTCAGGGGGCGGGAGTTCTGATGGATATCGTGGAGCGTGCGGTGCAGGTGCTGCGCAGGGACGGGATCATCGTCTACCCGACGGAGACGGTGTACGGGCTGGGTGCGGACGCGTTTTCCGAGGACGCCGTGCACCGGGTTTACGAGATCAAGCAGCGGCCGCTCTCCAAACCCATGTCGGTCGCCGTGGGCGACCCCGAGATGCTCTGGGCCATCGCCCGGGTCGACGAGATCGCCGAGGAGTTTATCCGCCGGTTCCTTCCCGGGCCGGTGACCGTGGTGCTGCCCGCCACCTCCTGCCTGCCCGGCATCCTCACCGGGGGGACCGGCCAGATCGGGGTGCGGTTCCCCGACTGCGCCGTCACCCTCGCGATCATCGAGGAGCTCGACGCCCCCATCACCGCCACCAGCGCCAACATTGCCGGGGCGCCCGCCCCGACCCTGCCCTCAGAGGTGCGCGTGGCCTGCGATATGGTCGTCGACGGCGGGGCGCTGCTCGGCATCCCCTCCACGGTGGTCGACCTACCCGCCCGCCGCATTCTCCGCCGCGGGGCGCTGGCCGAGGAGATCGCACACTTCCTGGAGAGTGCGGGATGAGCGGGGGAAAACCCATACGCCTGCGCGATTTCGTCGCCGACCGGGACGGCTGGCTGTACGCGGTCTCCGCCTACGACAACGCGGACCGGGTGGGCTGCGTGCTGCGCTACGTGCCCGATGCGGAAGGAGCGCGGGTCGACCCCCGGGGCCGGCGGTATACCAAGTACGATTTCGAGGAGGCATACGCCCTCATCGCCGCCACAAAGCCCCGCTATCTCGACACCCTCCACCGCATCCCCCGCGAGGACGTCACCCGCGTCTTCAAGCCCGAGGAGGAGATCGGGGCGATTGCGGCCCGGGACTCCCGTGTCCGCCGGCTGACGGAGATCTTCGCCGTCCCGCCGGGTGCGGTGGGCTGCACCGGGTCCCTGCTCTGCGGGCTGGACAACGAGGCCTCGGATATCGATATGGTGGTCTACGGCGACGACTGGTTTGTCGCCCAGGCGAACCTCCGCCGTGCGATCGCCGAGGGACGCATTGCCGGGCTCTCCGACGAGATGTGGGAGCGGGTTTATGGCAAGCGGGTCCCTGAAATCCCGTTCGAGGTCTTCGTGGTCCACGAGCAGCGCAAGTGGAACCGCGGCGAGATCGAGGGGACCTATTTCGACCTCCTCTACACCCGGTCGTACGACGACCTTGCTGCGGCCGCTCCCGGTCACGGCGAGGTGATCGGCCGGGCCACCATCGAGGCGACCGTCACCGACGCCACCCTCTCCTTCGACAGCCCCGCCGTCTATTTCATCGACCACGAGGAGGTCTCCCGGGTGCTCTCGTTCACCCACACCTACAGCGGGCAGGCCCGTGCCGGCGAGGAGATCGAGGCGGCCGGCGTGCTGGAGCAGCACGGTGGCGAGCGCTGGCTGATCGTGGGCACCACGCGGGAGGCGAAGGGCGAGTATATCGTCTCCACCACCCTGCTTGGCGCGGCGGGCCTGCGCTGACCCGCGCACACGGACCGGCAGTTTGATTTCCGATCCGTCCCTCACCACGAACAGGGAATGACGCGCGCGGCCAACGGTGACTTCGTCTCGGCACGCAACGGCTACGAGCAGCTGCGCCGCGTCTGCTCCGCCGGGCTCTGCCTGGGGTTCGGCATCGCCACCATGGCCTATCCATTTCTCGCCTTCCCCTCCCCGGCCATGCTCGCCCTGACCAGCACCCGGTTTGTCCTGCTCGGGCTGGGCATCACCGCCGGCGCCGGCATCATGTCGAAGAAGATGTGCGGCACCGCGAAGGGGCTGGCGGGGGTGGTTTTCGTTGCCGCCATCACCGCGGCGCTCTTCTGCCTGGTCACGATATACGGCTGCTCCTGAACGGTCATGCCCGCCCGCAGGTCGCCACGGCCGATGATATGCCCCTCCACGGGCCGGTCGAACTCCCCGCGGTCCGCCCCGGGTGGGAGAGCGGGCACCTCGGCGAGGGCGAGGGCCCTGAACCGGGAGCGGTGCTCTCCCCCGGGCGGGCAGGGCCAGTGCTGGTGCCGGCTTCATACGGGAGCGTATCACCCGCGCCGTGCGCACGTAAGGTTACCCGTCGCGGGCGGTCTCGGCGCGCACATCGTCGATCGTGTCCACAAAGACCACCTCGATGCCGATCTCCTCCTCGATGGTGGTCTTCGCATCGATGGTCCGGGCCCGCCGCTCGATGATGGTGACTCCCCCGATGGTGCGCTCCGCCGCCATAGAGCGCACGATGCGGCTGTTCTCCCGCGGCAGGAGGATACGCGTCTTGCCGGCGTCGTGCGCCGCCTGCGCCTTGAGGAGAATGCCGCCGACAGCGCCGATTGCCCCCGCAGGATTGATGGTGCCGGTCAGGGTCTGGTTCTCGTCGAGGTCTTCCCCCTCCAGCGCCGCGATCAGCAGCAGGGCCATGAGCGCCCCGGAACTGGGGCCATCCACTGCGGGGACCTCATCGCGGGCCTCGATGCTGAAGATGACGTCGCTCGCCGCGAGGCTCGTGTCCAGGGTCTCCTCCGCCACGAACGCCGCGGTGGTGGCGGCGTTCTGGAACATCACCCCCATGAGCGGGGTGGTCTGGACGAGCACCCTGCCTCTCCCCGGCCTGACCTCCACCGAGACGTTGATCATCGCCCCCTCCTCCACCACCTCTTCCCGCACAAAGGGGGGATCGGGCACCCGGCGGACGGTCTGCAGCACCGCCGGCGCCTGGAGCGACGCCGTTCTGTTCGTTCCTGCCGGGCACCGCTGCAGCTGTTCCTCCAGGCCGCGCACCCGGGCGAGGTCCTCGTTTTCCTTCTCCAGGGCGTCGATGCGGGATTCCAGCTCCTCCACGCCCCCCGTATCGGCGTGCGGTGGAGGGAATGCGAGCAGCGCAGCGTTGGCGAGCAGGGAGGCCAGGAGCAGCAGGCCGAGGATCCGCTCTCTCTTCATAGTGCGGATACTGTGCCCTGCAGGTATTTGAGCGCTTCCCGCCGCACGGGCCGGGCTCCACCCGCCCGGCTTCCGGACGAGCCTATATATACCGGTGCGGCGTTGGAGGGTGTGTTATGGGGGAGGAGCACGATACGCCCGCCCGCATCCTCCGTGCGCTCCGGTTCCGGCCGAAGGGCATGACCATCACCGAGGTGGCAAAACAGATACGGGCGACCCGGAACTCGGTCTCCAGGCACCTGGAGATCCTGCGGATCGCCGGCAAAGTCGACGTGCGGAGCGTCGGCAACGCCAAGCTCTACTCGCTCGCCCAGCGGGTGCCGATCTCCGCCTTCCTCTGCTTCACGAAGAACCTGATCCTCATCCTGGACAGTTCGCAGCGGATCGTGCAGGCCAACGACCAGTGCCTGAAACTCCTTTGCCGTACGAAGGACGACCTGGTCGGGCTGACCCTTGCGGAAGCGGCCCTCCCGGTGGTCTCCGCGCCCGAGGCGATCGCCGTCATCGAGGGGCTCGAGCGGGAGCAGGTGGTCACCGATCTCCGCTACCGGAGCGAGGGGAGGGATCTCTTCTTCCAGATGCAGGCGATCCCCACCACCTTCGACGACGGGCAGACGGGGTGCACCCTGGTGCTCGAGGACATCACCGAGCGCAGGCGCTACGTCCGGAACATGGAGTTTTTGGCCCGGACGGCGATGGAGCTCGTCGACATGCCGGCGGAGGCGGATATCTACCGGTATATCGCCGACACGATCGCCGGGCTTGTGCCCAACCCGCGGTGCATCGTGGAGTCGTACGACGAGGTCAGGCGGGAATTCATCTGCCGGGCGGTGCTCTCCGAAAGGGTCCGGGAGGAGTTGAAGGCGATCGTGGGGCGCGAAGTCGTCGGCATGGTCTTCCCGTTCCAGGAGTTCGTGTTCACCGCGCCGTTCTTCGAGTCCCCTTCCACCCTTCGCAGCCTGCGGGAGGTCCGGTTCCGCCCCCACTTCGACGAGGAGCACCACTCCTTTTACGATTCCTGCATGCGCCAGTTCTCTCCGGAGGCCTGCGACGAGATCCTGCGGCGGTTTCATATCGGAAAACAGTACACCATCGGGCTGGTCTGGCAGGATCAGCTCTTCGGCATGGTGGCACTGTATCTCTCGCCGGACGAAGTGCTCGAGGACAGCCATGCCATCGAATCGTTTCTCCGCCAGGCCTCCATCGCCATCGCCCGCCGGCAGACCGAAGAGCGGCTCCGCCGCAGCGAACAGCGCTTCCGTGAGGTGATCGATTCCTCCCCCTATGCCGCCGCCCTCATCGATCCCGCGGGCACCACGGTATTCATCAACCGGCAGTTCGTCGAGACCTTCGGGTACACGCTCGAGGATATCCCCACGGCGAGCGTGTGGTTCGAGAAAGCGTTTCCCGACGACCACGCCCGCCGGGAGGCGATCGCCGCAAGGAACGCGGCCATGGAGCAGGCCTGCCGGGGCACGCCCCGCTCGCGGACGTTTTCGGTGCGGTGCAGGAGCGGCGAGGAGAAGGCGATCCTTGTACGGCCCGTGGAGCTCTGCGACGGGACCCGGTATATCACCTGCGACGACGTCACCGAGGAGCGCCTGAAGTACCGGATGCTGCTCGAGGAGATTGTTGATCTGCAGAAGCAGCTGGCTTCCCCTCCCCGCTAATAAAACTATGTAAAGCTGCTCTGTTTCGTAAATCTTGATTATAAACCAGGGCAACAGGGCCGATGAGAACAGGAGGTGGAACAATTGCCTGGTGCAGAAGGAAGGAGAGAACGAAACGATATCGCGGATCTGATGGCAACCCTGCAGAACGGAAACAGCTATACCCGCCTGCAGGCGG
>DSDF01000111.1 GCA_011048835.1 Methanoculleus sp.
GTCACACCCTTCACGGGTGTGTGGATTGAAATGAGAGGCCCGCGACCCCCTCCTCACCGCACCTCGGGCCCCGCGTTCTCGTCGAACGGGTTGCGCCGGGCCGCAAGCGAATAGAGGTAGGGATAGGCCGCATGCAGGTGCTGCAGGTAGCCCAGCCATTCCAGGGCCAGGGCCCGGTAGGCCCGGGAGATGTCGCCTGCCAGGTGGGCGCGGTCGGTCTCGGGGAGGGCGGCGAGGTCGTCGCGGACCGCCAGCTCCTCCCGCAGGTGGAAGACCGCGTGCAGCAGCTCGGTGAAGGCGTCGTGCTCGAAGAGGGCCGGGTTTTCCAGGAGCCGGAGGAGAAACTCCTTTTTCCCGTCCAGGAGGTGGCGCAGCGCCGCATCCGCCGGAAGTCCTCCGCGCCGGGGTCGCTGCCGGGGGCGAGCGTCTCCCGCAGCTCCCCGGCCCGGGGATCGAGGCGGGCGAAGGCATCGAGGAACTCGGTCCCGGCCTCACTGAAGAAGAGGCCCATCATCATATTGATCTTGTGCTGGCGCGCCCGCCGCTCGCTGCGGGACACCAGGCCCTCGACGGCGGTGGCGAAGACGGAGACGAACGTCCCCACCCCGCCGATGATGATCAGGACGGCGATCAGCCTGCCGGCACCGGTGGCGGGGGCGATATCCCCGTAGCCGACCGTGGCGATGGTGACGACGACGAAGTAGAGGGCGTCGGAAAGGGAGAGCCCTTCGGTCGCCATCACCCCGAGGACGCCGGCAGTGACGATCAGGAGGAGCAGCGTGCACGAGATCGTGATCCGGGACGGTGCGGAAACCATACGGTGTACCTCTCCCGCATGCATATTAGGCGGATCGGTGCAGGGCCTCGCGGAATTCCGCCGGGCCGGGAGGGAGGCCTGGCGACAGAAGAAAGGGGACCCGCGAACGGCCGGGCAGCGTCTTCGCCGCGGAGCGCACCCCGGGCCTTTACCCGGCACCGGTGAGCCGGGATGGCGGGACGGGGCGATGCCGGAAGCTGCCCGAAATGAACACAGAAAAGGCCGGGGCCGAGATTCGAACCCGAGTCCAGGGAGCCACAATCCCTGAGGATAACCAACTACCCCACCCCGGCAAAATACCCTTTATAATAGTACAGCAGTACTCTTTAAGGTATCCTTTTCTCCATACCGCCTCGCGTTACGGAGAACGGCACCCCCCGGCCCCCGGCACCACAGGCATGGTTATGCGGCGCCGGGGCAAAACAGTTAATTCACGCCCAACGCGGTTGGATACAGGCAGGCGCGCGACCGGCAGGAGGATGACAATGAGCGGCAAATCGATTCGGACACCCATCGTATGTGTTCTCGGGCACGTGGACCACGGCAAGACCTCGCTCCTGGACAGGATCAGGGGCTCGTCGGTGGTCGACGCAGAGGAGGGAGTAATCACCCAGCATATCGGCGCGACCATCGTCCCCCTCGAGGCGATCGAGCAGATGAGCGGCGCCGGGGGGAAGGTGAAATTCGACGTCCCCGGCCTGCTCTTCATCGACACCCCCGGCCACCACGCGTTCACCACCCTGCGCTCCCGGGGCGGGGCGCTCGCCGACATGGCCATCCTGGTGGTGGATATCAACGAAGGGTTCCAGCCGCAGACCATCGAGGCGCTCCAGATCCTTAAAAACTACAGGACGCCGTTCGTGGTCGCCGCCACCAAACTCGACCGCATCCACGGCTGGCGGGTCCACGAGAATATGCCATTCGCCGCCACCTTGGCCAAACAGAACGACCGGGTGAAGATGGAGGTTGAAAACAGGGTCTACGAACTGGTGGGCGCCCTTTCGGAGCGGGGCTTCGCCTGCGAGCGCTACGACCGCATCAAGGACTTCGCCCGCAATGTCGCCATCGTCCCCGTCAGCGGCATCACCGGCGAAGGGGTCCCCGACCTGCTCATGGTGATGATCGGGCTCGCACAGCGCTACATGACCGACAACCTCGCCCTCTCCGTGGAAGGGCCGGGCTACGGCACCGTGCTGGAGGTCAAGGAGGAGCGGGGGCTGGGCACCACGCTCGACGTCATCCTGGTGGACGGCACCGTGAAGGTGGGCGACGAGATCATCGTCGGCGGGCACGACGGGGTCATCGAGACGAAAGTCCGGTCCCTGCTGCAGCCCCGCCCCATGCACGAGATCCTGGTCGAGGACCGGTTCGAGCGGGTCAAGGCCGTGCAGGCCGCCGCCGGGATCAAGGTGGCGGCCCCCCGACTGGAGGGCGCCGTCGCCGGATCGCCGCTCCGGGTGGTCAGGGGCGACCGGGACGAGGTGCGCGAGCAGGTCATGCACGAGATGCAGGACATCGAGGTCGTCCTCTCCGAGGAGGGCATCACCATCAAGGCCGACACCATCGGTGCCCTCGAAGCGCTCTCCAAGGAGCTGGAAGCCAGCGAGATCCCGGTGATGCGGGCGGACGTGGGACCGGTCAGCCGCCACGACATCATCGAGGTGGGGGCCGTCAAGAACCCCCTGCACTCGGTGCTGCTCGCCTTCAACGCGCCCCTGCTCCCCGACGCCCTCGACACGCTCATGGACCACTCCATGGGCCACGTCCAGGTCTTCGAGGGGGGCGTGATCTACCGCATCATCGAGGACTACCTCGAGTGGCAGGAGCAGAAGAAGCGGGCGATGGAAAAGAAGGTCTTCGAAACCCTGGTCATGCCCGCCAAGATCACGCTCCTCCCCGACTGCGTCTTCCGGCAGAGCAACCCCGCCGTGGTGGGGGTGCGGGTGCTGGGCGGCAAACTGCAGTCCAACGTCGACCTGGTGCACCTCGACGGCCGGAAGGTGGGGCGCATCAAGATGATGAAGAGCGGCCAGGAAACGGTGCACGAGGCCGATGCGGGCGCAGAGCTCGCCATCTCCATCGAGGGGCCGACCGTGGGCAGGCAGGTGAACGTGGGCGACGAGCTCTACGTGGACATCCCCGAACGGCACGTCAAGATCCTGGAAAAAGAGATGTTTTCGCATATCAACACCAGCATGCAGCTCATCCTCGAGGAATTCACCGCGATGAAGAGAAAGGCGAACCCCTTCTGGGGCAAGTAGTATTTTAATGTGAGGCGTCCAAATTACTAGACACTTCAGAGGAGTACGCAAGAATGGTAGATTTCAAGGTTGTCCTTTCAGATCCCCGGACAGGAAAATCATACAAGGTTGATGCGACCGGAGGTGCGGCAGGAGCCCTCATCGGAAAGAAGGTCGGTGACGAGATCGGCGGCGAGCCATTCGGCCTCGCAGGCTACACCATCGCCATCACCGGCGGCACGGACAACACCGGGATCCCGGCGCGCCGGGACCTCCCGGGCGTCTCACGCAGGAGGCTGCTGCTCTCCGAGGGCACGGGCTTCAAGCCGCACTACGAGGGCGAACGGCGGCGCAAATCAATCCGTGGCAACGAGATCACCCAGGATTTCGTCCAGGTCAATGCAAAAGTCGTATCCTACGGCGATAAAGATTTAAAAAGCATTTTTGAGCCCGAAGCCGCGGGCGGATCTGCAGAATAAAGGGGCACCCCTCACTTTTTGCGCCCGAGCCCCGCCCTCAGGCCGTCGAGCACGTCGTCGAAGGGCACCGCATACATTCTTGCCAGCACGACCACCGCAGCCTCGCCCGTCAGGTGGCCGTCAAAGCGGTTCTGGACAAGGTCGTTGAGCTCCGCCACCACCGCGGATTCTCCCCTGCCCGTCTGCGCGGCGATGCGCTCCAGCAGGGCCGCCACGGGATCGTCGCGCTCGAATATCGCGCTGGAGGGCTTGAAGCCGAGGGGAATGGCAACTTCCTCGACCGCGAATTGCGGGGTGAGCACCCCGTCGGCCTGCGAGAGCAGCCCCTGCTCCTCCGCCAGCGAAACCAGGCGGTCCGCCTGATCCTTGTTCATCCATTTCCGGTCGATGGCCAGGAAAAAGATGAATTCACTCTTTCTCAGGGCATCCTTCCGCATGTGCCGGAACGGGGCCGCAACCGTCTGCTGGAGGCTCACTCGCAGGCACCCATGACATAGGATTTCAGGTGCATCGCATCCATGTCTCCCGCGGTGCCGTCCTTGACGGCGAAGCACTCGCATCTCGGGCCCGAATCCTGCAGCCGGAGCAGGAACCGGTTTTCCGAAAGGGGCACCCGCCTCGCGGGGGTGAGCAGGGTCTCGTTCAGGGTGATCCTGAAATCGGCCACCTCGCTCACCGTGTCACAGAGCCCGGGGATGCGGTCCACGGGCTCGAACCGCGTTTTGCTCTCGGCAACGTCGACCACGAAATGGAGCTTGACCAGATCGTCTCCTTTTTTCTCCGTGATATGGCTGTTATTGAGCCCCACGATACACCGGACGGCCTCGGCGAACGGGTGTGCGATCTCGAATGCCAGGTCGGCCTTGAGGGGAAAACGATGGTAAATTCTTCGCATCAGTATATAGTGAGGAGAGCCGCTCTAATAAAGAGTGTGCTGCAGCGTGCGCACGCCCCCGGCTCCCTGCGGGATCCTGCGAAAAAAGTATATACCGGCCCCGGATTGGCCGGGGAAACCTCGTTGCACCTTACTCGATGAGCACGGCGTTGATGACGCCGTCCTGTCCGGGCCTGCTCACGATGCGCGCCCGGCCCAGCTCGGTCTTGATGATGGCGCCCTTGGTGAGAAGGTTCCGCCGCACGAAGTTCGGGTTGGCGGGGTTCGCCTCCACCGTCTCGATGCGAGACTGCGTGCTCTTCCCCGTTTTCGGGTCGGCAACGTTCACGTCGGTCGCCCGCAGGGCCCGGACCTTCCTGTTGCCCCCGTGCGTGCGGATGATGCGGCTGCGGGTCTCCCCGATATGGGTCTCGGAGGGAGCCCTCCCGATCTCGACTCTCCTCTTCTTTCTCGCCGAATGAATCCGGCCGCCGGTCTTGCTGCGTGTAGATCTTCCATGCCACTGCATTCTCTATCACCTTGATTGTCGCTATCCGTGAACCGCTGCGGGGAATGGGGGTATTTGATGCAATCACCCGCACCGGGTGCGGAGGGCACAGGAGCGCCGTCATATCCCGCGCGTCTCCTCCCTCCGCCCTTCACCGAAGTGCTATAAATGTTCCCGCTATTGCTATTTAACTCCACTGATCACCCCAGGATCGCCTCGAGCAGCGGGGCAACGCCCTCGGCGGTCTTGAGGTTGGTGCGAAAGACCCGCATCGCCGGGTTGTAGCGGTGCATGTCCGCCTCCATCCGGTCGAGATCGCAGCCTACGAATTCGGCGAGATCGACCTTGTTGATAATGCCGATGGCGCTCTCCCGGAACATCATCGGGTGCTTGTTGACCACATCGTCACCCTCGGTGCTGCTCACCACGACGATGCGTTTCTCCGCCCCGAGTTGGAAATCGGTGGGGCAGACCATGTTGCCCACGTTTTCGATGAAGAGCACATCGATGTCGTCGAGGGGCAGGTCTTCCAAGGCATGCTGGACGAGATGCGCATCGAGATGGCACTCCTTGCCGGTGTTGGCGTTCACCGCCGGGATGCCGCTCGCCACGACCCGCTTGAAATCATCGTCGCCGTAGACGTCGCCGGCGATGGCACCTGCACGGATCCCCCGGGCGTTGAGGAGCGGCACCAGGCACTCGATCAGCGCCGTCTTGCCCGACCCGATGGCCCCGAGGAGGTCGAACGCCCGCACGCCGTGGTCCTTGAGCAGGTGGGCGTTGGCATGGGCGATCCGGTTGTTGGCGTCGAAGATGTCCTTTTCAATGCTGACATCGATATGGTGCATACGAGAAGGTTCGATCCTTAGCGGTATATATGTTCACTTCCTTATAGTACTCCAATGCAGCGAGATCGGCTTCTGTACCCCTGTTATTTCGACCGTGCCCTCCCACGCAGCGAGGGACGCCGCGTCCCCCGCACGATGGCGGTCGAACACCCCGCACTCAAGGATATCGAGAAGGCTGCAAAGAAACTCGGCCTTTCCTGCAGGGTCGAGGAGGCCTCCCACCCGCGCCACTGGAAGGCAAAGGAAGGGCGGGTTGCCGTCGCATGGGAGGGGCCGAAAGAGGACCTCATCCGTCGCGTCGCCGCAACGCTCTCCCCGGGGGCGTGATGCGGATGTACGACCTGCATACCCACACCCTCCATTCCGACGGGGAACTGCTCCCCATCGAGCTGGTGCGCCGGGCGGCGGTACTGGGGTACACCACCGTCGGGATCACCGATCATGTCGACGCCTCCAATATCAGCCGGGTGATCGAGGCTGCCGGCGCCGTGCGGGAGGAGGCTGCCGGCTATGGCGTCCGCCTGCTCTGCGGCGTGGAGATCACCCATGTGCCGCCGGCCCATATCGCCGGTCTCGCCCGCCGCGCCCGCAGCGAGGGTGCTGAGCTGGTCGTCGTGCACGGGGAGACGACGGTGGAGCCGGTGGCGCCGGGGACCAACCGGGCGGCCTGCACCTGCGCGGACGTGGACGTGCTTGCCCACCCCGGGTTCATCACTCCCGGGGATGCACGGGAAGCGGCGGCCCGCGGGGTGGCGATCGAAATCACCGCACGGGGCGGCCATAACCGGACAAACGGCCACGTGCTCGCTGTTGCCAGGGAGACGGGGTGCACGCTTCTCGTGAACTCCGACACCCACGGCCCCGGCGATCTCATGAGCGCGGACGCGCGGCGCGTCGTTGCAATGGGCGCAGGGATGTCAAAAGAGGAATGTGAGCGGGTTCTTTCGTTTGATGTGATGGGCTGGCTCAAAACATAGGCCGTGATATATATATTTTAGCGTTAGCTTTAAATAGAACAAGGGCATATGTATATATATAGATTACGAAACGTCTTCGCAAGCAGGCGTGCCTCGCAGGTATGCAACGTGAAATTTGTCGGGCGAGTTAAAAGAATTTGTGGTCGGAGAATGCTTATTCTTCAGTGCGATGCTGCGCAACTGCCCCGATTGAACACGGAGGTCACCGATCGGCGCCTCAAACCTGTGGGAAAGCTTGTGGACGTCTTTGGCAATATTTCAGCACCCTATGCAGCAGTTTTCTGTTACGATGCCTGTGCCAGTACTGTGGGTGAGAAACTGTATGCAAAATGACAGGTGATACCGGATGCAGGAAATAGAGAAACTCAAACAATTACAAATCCAGAGGGAATCCCTCAAAAAGAGATCCACCGAGCGTGAGAAAGAGGCGGAGCGCAAGCACGAGGAGACTGCGCAGTCGGTCTGTCCGGAGTGCGGGAGCCGCCAGCTGGTTCACGATTACGAGCGGGCGGAACTGGTCTGCCAGAACTGCGGTCTGGTGCTCGACGAGGAGTTCATCGACCGGGGTCCGGAGTGGCGGGCCTTCGACCATGACCAGCGCATGAAGCGCTCCCGTGTGGGAGCCCCGATGACCTTCACCATTCACGACAAGGGCCTCTCCACGATGATTGACTGGAGAAACCGCGACTCGTACGGCCGCGCCATCTCCAGCAAGAACCGCGCCCAGCTCTACCGCCTGCGCAAGTGGCAGCGCAGGATCCGCGTCTCCAACGCAACGGAGCGCA
>DSDF01000044.1 GCA_011048835.1 Methanoculleus sp.
TCCAGCAGCTGCTGGACAGCCACATCATCGACGATCACGCCGATCTGATACTCATTGAGATCACCGGGTTCGTCGATCACGATCCCGCTGTCCGGACGGGCGAAGATGACATTTGTGGCGGAATAGATGGGCCCGACCCATTTGAAGGACTGCTCCCGCTCGGGTATCCGGGCAGTGGTGAAGAGTACGGTCCTGTTCTGCGTCAGTGCCGCCTGGTAGGCTTCTGTCCAGGGCAGCAGACGCACCTCCTCGCGGGAGACCTGGTCGCCCATCTTCCCGGTGATCAACTCCAGAAGATCGATGGAGATCCCCTGCAGGGTCCCGTTCTCCTCGAAGTTGAAGGGCGGATTCTGCTCGGTATAGTAGGTCAGATCCGTTGCGGATGGCGTACTGACGACGGCGGTGGCCAGCTGGTCGGAGAGGCATCCGGAGACGAAGAGCGTTCCGAGCAGTATGAGGACACATGATATGAGGACATGGTGTTTGGGGAGTGACATGAGTGCGGATATTAGGATTATTATAATAAATATTGTGGGTATCTCTGTGACGATACCGCAGGAGCCGGCGAGAGGGTGCAAGACCTGTTCCCTTCCACTCGAATAGGTCGATGGAGTGTGTGCGAAGATCGGGAAGTCCATTTAACGAGGGCCTGGAATCTCGAACCGTGTGAACCCTGCGGAGAGGCTATGCACGGCAAGCCTGGCCGGGCCCAGCATGCGGGCCTTTTGCTGCAGTTTCTCCAGCAGCTCGGGACCAGGACTGCCGTAGATATCGAGTTCCTCCATCCGCACCAGGTCTTTGAACCCGGAAAATGCGGGCCCGTCTGCGCTCATGTGGAATTCCGAGGATGCGGCGTCGGGATGGATCTGAATCACGGTCACCCTGGTCTCATCCTCATTGAGGTATACGCGGTAGGCGATCATTCGGGGCTCGTTCGCTTTGGCGAATGCGACCAGAGACTGCATGGCAGCCTTAAGTTCCTCTCCCTTACCCTCCCGGATCAACGAGGTGTCGATGATGATCAGCGACTCGGACATGGTTCCTCCTGGTGCCTGGACAGCACGCGCTTCAATCTGCAGTCTTCTGTGATAAGTGTACCCTGCGGAAGGGCGAGAATGGGATGAGGAGGTCGATCAACCCTAACCACCTTCGCAATTCGTGGCATTACTGCTGTACCATCTCACCACGCGATGATTATTTCCCGTTCAACGATGACAGTAGTCAACGTGCGACGGTGAATGCCGGACGCGAGAGGCCACATCCATGGATGAATTCATGCGGGCTGCCATCGAAGAAGCCAGGAAGGGACTCGCCGAAGGCGGAATCCCCATCGGCGCGGTGCTGGTGATTGACGGGACGATCGTCGGGCGGGGCCACAACCGCAGGGTGCAGAAAGACAGCGTCATCCTGCACGCCGAGATGGACTGCCTGGAGAATGCGGGTCGGCTCATGGCCGGTGCATACCGTCGGGCGGTGCTCTATTCGACGCTCTCCCCCTGCGACATGTGCAGCGGATCGGTCCTGCTCTACAAAATACCAAAGATCGTGATAGGCGAACATCAGACCTTCCAGGGGCCTGAGGAGTATCTTCGCTCGCGGGGCGTGGAACTGGTCATCCTGGACGACGGGGATTGCATCCGGCTGATGCGCGAGTTCATCGCCGCCAATCCCGAGCTGTGGTACGAGGATATCGGGGAAGAGTAGGCGGATCACCCTTTTTGGGCAAGGGGAGAGTGAAGCGATGCATCCACGCCCGTGATCTCGCTCAGATAGACCCCCGACCCGACCCACCAGGTGTCGTCCACGGGGAGGACGTAGCCGATCTTCAGCTCTTCCCGGTTCCCCTCCTCCGGGCTCGGCCAGACGAAGACCACGTAGCTGCCACCGGAGCGTGCGGTTTCTGCCAGCGCCCGGATCGTCTCCATGCCGAACGGATCGGGCCTATCGATCAGGGTTGTGCCGATCTTCTCCGGCAGGTAGGGATGGGCGAGGAGGGTGCCGTTATAGTCGTAGGCGTAGATATAGTGCCCTTCTGCATCGACAAACATCCCCGACCTGTTCGAGATCTCGGCGAAGGCTGCCACGGTTCCCTGTTCGCGGCCCAACAAGGCAGCGTCTTCGACGAGCTCGATCATCTCCGATACGACCTCCGGCATGGCCGAGCCTCCTGGAGCCAGATCCGAGAAGTATATCCCCGATCCGATCCACCAGGTCTCCCCGACCGGATAAACGTAGCCGATCTTCGGTTCGTACGTGTCCAGTGCCTTCTCGTCAATTACGCCACCCTCCGGTGCCGGATAGAGGTAGGCAATGAATCCCCCGCCGTTCGAGGCGGTGTACTCACTGACCCGGACAAATGGCAGTCCCCGGACATCGGTCCAGTTCGACCGATTCGTCCCGACCAGATCCGCCTGGTAGGGATGTGCCTGGAGCGTCCCGTTGTAGTCGTAGGCGTAAATGTAGACGTCGCCTTGCGAAAATTGCCCATCCTTCTTCTGGAATTCAGCAAGAGCCGCCTGCTCTCCCACAGCAGCCGCGTAACTCGAGGCATTCTGCACGAATGCGGCCAGTTCATCCGGGGTTATCGTCTGGTGCACGTCATGGAGATCGACGCCCGCCCCAAGCCACCAGGTCTCATCGACGGGAGCGACAAAACTCATTTTGGGCTCAACGGTCATATTGCGGGCCGGATTGGGGTAGTGGTAGTAAATGAATCCCCCTCCCTGCTCTGCAAGGAAGATCTCGATCCGGGTGTAGTTGACCCCGAAGGGATCCTGAAGCCCGGAGAGGTCTGTCCCGATCAGCTGGGGCTGGTAGGGGAGTGCCAGGGTCGTCCCCTGATAATCAAAAGCGTAGATGTAGAGATTGTTGCGGACGCAGGCGCCGGGGCAGCAGCCTGAGCGGGCTCTGATGTGGTCAGCTGCACTGCCACGGTATCGGTGCACCGGCAGCGAAGATCCCGGCCAGCAGAAGGGCGAAAAAAACAAGGGACAGCGGTATTCTCATGCACTTGAATATGGATGGCGCTATATAAAATCAATGGGAGCGGACGCGAACCTCTTTCCGGATTGGCGCTGATTAACCTGGAAACTGCAGTGGCATCTGCTCCCCGCTGAAAACGAAGGTAAAAGAGGATAAATTAACTTCAGGTATATAATATACAAAAATTAATATCACCGCTATTGATCTTGATCAGTCTTTGAGAGGAGGTATGAGCTATGGTAAAACACCGGCTTTTATTGATAATTCTCGTTGTTTTTTGCGCAATGGGCGTGGGAATCGTGAGCGCAGATGCATCGGTCGCTTCCGCTGCCCTTGAGCATCGCCCTGTGCGGAGATCAGGCTGAATGCAGAAGATCCCGTCGCTGCCGCGGAGTTCGGCAGGTCTGTGGCCATCGGTGGGGACTTGGTGGCGGTGGGTGCCGGCGGGGCGACTGCCGACACCATCGAAAATGCAGGGGCGGTCTACGTGTTCAAACGCCAGGGCCTGACCTATGTGCCGGAGGCGAAACTGGTTGCCCCGGATGCTACCAAAAAGGCCGAGTTTGGAAGAGCCGTCGCAATTCAGGGGAACATGGTAATCGTGGGAGCTCGCTTTGCATAGGTCGGCGATCTGGAAGAGGCCGGGGCGGTCTATGTGTGCAAGAAGTACCGGGGATCATGGCACCTGGAGGAGAAGATCATAGCTCCCGATCCGGAAGACAGGGATAATTTCGGGCGTGCGCTCGCCATTCAAGGGAACCTTCTGGTGGTGACGGCCCGGAAAGAGTCCGATGAAGAAGGGGCCGCCTATGTATTTATCGAGAAAGGCGGCTTTGGACGTATCAGCAGAAGCTCACCGCAAGCGACGGGGCACCTGGAGACTATTTCGGGCAGTCTGTGGCGGTACAGGGCAACCTGATCGCAATAGGCGCCCGCAATGCCGACCCCGCTGGTGCAGGTGCGGTCTATCTCTTCAGCCGTTCTGCGTCCGTGTGGACGGAGATCGAAAAACTGACACCGGAGGGCGGGAAAAAGAATGATCAATACGGATTTACTGTCTCGATTGCCGGAGACACGATCGCGGTGGGCGCCCGGCGAGCAGATCCCGACTCGCTGAAGGACGCAGGTGCGGTCTATGTCTATACTATCGACGGGAACTCCGCTGATCTGGTGGTCAGGCTTACCCCCAGCGATGCGAGCGAGGGCGATGAGTTCGGCCAGTCTATCGCCATTGCCGGCAATGTCCTGGCGGTGGGCGCCTGGAAGGATGATGTCGATGCCATTGATCAGGGGTCGATCTACCTCTTCTGCCGGATGGGCAACCGTTGGGTCGAGACTGGCAAAATCACCGCATCCGACGGAATGGAAGGTGACGAATTCGGGTATTCCCTATCGGCCTTTGGCAGCCGCATGGTCACAGGGGCCCACTTCGCTGATGCAACTGCAGGCGTGGCGTACATGCTCCCGCTGAAGTCATAGGCACCGGAAAGGCGAGGAGAGTGCTGCGGTGGAGGCATCTCCCTGCTGCGCTTTCTCCCCTTCCGGCGATGAGGTCGGATGTGTACGATCCCCGCGTGTCTCCGGCAGGACCTTCGCCCCGGTGCTTCACGCATGGTTTATCTTCTCGCTGGGCATCGGGGTGTCATGGAAGGGAGAGGAGCGATGCAACCGATGCCCGCGATACGCGAACTCTATCCGGTTCCTGCAGAGATAGAAAAACTCCATGTGTTTCTCGGCGAATGGCATGGAGAGGGGGTACTCACCACCGGGGGGAGGAGGATGAAGGTTGCCGGGGAGTGGCACTTCAGCACAGCGGCGGGAGGTTGGGGGCTGAAAGTCTCAATGCACTCCGTGATCGAAGGAATGGGCGCCTACGCCCTCGACAGCCTGTTCGGGTTCGATATCGAGACCGGCACGCTGCATGTCTACAGCCTCACCAATATGGCGGAGACGCACGATCATCGCGCCTTCTGGTCTGACAACAACACCCTGAAGGGGAGATATGATGGATTGAAGGAAGGAAAACAATTTCTTGAGGATTTTACCATCTGGCTGGCGGGCAGGGACGAACTGACCATCGAGTATGTGGAAACGCTTGACGGGCAGCTCGACTCGACCATGGTCATGCGGCTGACAAAGCCCATGCGCCGATAGCAGGCTGGATGCCCTTCGATCGAGATCCACAAGGGGCACCCCCGCTAGGCATGGTTTCAAGGCGGATATTGTGGTTTTTCTCTGCGCAAAGGGTCGCCCAGTGCGCTTCAGGTAGTTCGGGGCTGCCTCCTTGGTGAGGGGGAATCGCACCGTGTGCGGCGGAACATCGTATAGCGAAAAAGTCTATGGTTGGTGAGGCGAAATGGAGTGATGTATGAAAAATGCCTTCCACGTGATGCTCATTCCGACGCTGGGCTGCCCGGGGAGCTGTAAATATTGCTGGAGTTCGGAGGAAGGTTCTCCCATCATGCCCATTGAAACCATCCACGAGGTGGTTGAGTGGCTCAAGGATTTCCGAAATGACCGGGTCACCTTCACCTTCCACGGCGGCGAGCCGCTCCTTGCCGGCGCGGACTTCTACCGGGAGGCGCTGCCGCTCCTCTCCGAGGGCCTGAGCCATCTGACACCTGAATTCGCCCTGCAGACGAACCTCTGGAGACTGACCCCGGAACTGGCGGAAATTCTCGCAGAGTACCACGTCCCCATCGGTTCCAGCATCGATGGGCCCGAAGAGCTCAACGACTACCAGAGGGGTGAAGGGTACTTCGAAAAATGCATGCGGGGCTACGAAATTGCCCGTGCGCATGGCCTGCAAGTGCGATTCATCTGCACCTTCACGTGCCATTCGGTGGAGTACAAGGAGGACATCTTCAATTTTTTCCTCAAGAACGGATTCGACCTTAAACTACACCCCGCACTGCCCTCCCTGCGTGACAGGAACCCGGAAAAATGGGCGCTTGCCCCGGAGAAGTACGGAGAGCTCCTGGTGTACCTCCTCGATCAGGCACTGGAACATATGGGTGAGATCGAGGTCATGAACATCAATGACCTGTGCCGTGCCGTCTTCACCCGCAGGGGGACGGTCTGCACCTTCGTGGACTGCATGGGGAGCACCTTTGCCGTGGGCCCCGACGGGAGCATCTATCCCTGCTACCGGTTCGTGGGCATGCCGGAGTACGTGATGGGCAATGTTTCTGACCGCCCCTCGCTCGAGGATCTTTCCCGTTCGGATGCATGGAAACTCATGCACCGGTTTAAGGAATATGTCGACTGGGTATGCAGCGAATGCCCTCACATCACCTACTGCCGGGGAGGGTGCCCCTATAATGCCATCGCACCCACCGGCGGTGAAATACGGGGCGTCGATCCCCATTGTGGTGCCTACCGGAGGATATTGGACGAGATCACGGAACGGCTCAACCGGGAGATGTACGAATCCGCGGGGATGCGTCCGGGCGGCTCCCGTGCAAGGCGCAGAAGGAATGCAAAGCCGGGCGTCATGGATCTCGTGCACAGGATCGTGCTGAGCTAGGGTTTCGGGTCCACCCAAAAACAGGGGGGACATCGGGAGAAATAATTAACAGCTCCCACCCTCAATTTTCACGTTGATCGGGTTGCGGGAGAGCGGCACCGTCGCCCTGACCGGGAGGTCGCGGGGTTGCATGCCCGAGGGGGGCGGCAATCCGCACCGCTCCCCTATCGGGGTGCGAACATGGCACATATATCCACGAACCGCGTGGCATTGCGGCAGAGGATCCGTAAAACGCTGATCACGTTTTCCTTCATCCTCCTGCCGGTCACGTTTGTCTACATTTCCTGCCCGGTTATCACCGAAGGCGCATCAGAAGGGATCGTGACCGGGGGACTGATTGTCTTTGGCCTCATCTTTCTCAGCTCGCTGGTTTTCGGGAGGGCGTGGTGCGGGTACCTCTGCCCTGCCGGAGGTCTGCAGGAGATATACTTTCAGCTGCGCGACACGCCGGTCCGCATCGGGAGACTGACCTGGTTGAAGTATCTCATCTTTCTCGGCATATTCGGCCCACTTCTCCATGCAATCTATTCTGCCGGGGGATTATCGACGGTCGATATTTTTTACCGGACGGTCAATGGCATCTCGATCGCCTGGCCGGGGGGTTACGCCATATTTTATGCCCAGATCGCGTTCATCACCATATTCGCTCTGCTGGCGGGAAAACGCGGGTTCTGCCACTACTTCTGTCCTATTGCGGTGATCATGATCCTCGGCCGAACGATCCGCAACCTCGTCCGCTGGCCTGCAGTTCACCTGTCGGCCGATGCCGGCCGCTGCATCGACTGTCTGCAATGCTCGAAGGCCTGCCCCATGAGCCTCGACGTGAACGGCATGGTCCGGCAGGGCGCGGTGGAGACTACGGATTGCATTCTCTGCGCGGCCTGTGTTGATACCTGCCCGACAGGTGCCATCCGGATGGCA
>DSDF01000061.1 GCA_011048835.1 Methanoculleus sp.
AAACCGGGTTCCTCGTAACATCTATCGTCACACCTTTATGGGAGGGGACCACATCGGTCGGAGAAGGTTCCAGCGAGAATTCTTGCGTCGGTTCCGCTGCGGGGGTTGTTGCTGCAGGGGTTGCCGTGGTGGGGGCAGGCGTCTGCACCTCCGTCGCCTCTTCCGTGCAACCGCAGGAAAAAGCGATGATTGCCGCGATGATGAGAACCAGTCCAAGGAGTTTGTACTGCATAGCCAGAATTCGGAACGCAATATATATGAGGGTTGTGTCTGTGCCGCCTCACAGCCGATCTCCACGATTGTCCGGGAGATGAGGCCGGGTTCACCGGGCATGCCCGGGAATCAGTCCTGCACGACTGCCATTTTTTCCGGCATCAATGCCCGGTACAGCAGGTTGCGCCCTCTCCCCGCCCGCACCTGCGGGCAGCGGTGAGGCGGAACCGAACCATGGATTTTATTCGTGCTCCGCGCGTATTTGCATAGCATGACGCGAACGCCCCTCCGCTGGGAGGTCAAACTCGGCATATTTCTTATCCTTGCCTCGATCACCGTGTACACCATCAAACTGGCGGTGATGGATGATCTCGAAGGCACCGTCAACTACATCTTCAACTCACTGGGATTCCTCCCCGTCAACGTCCTCCTGGTCACCATCGTGCTCAACTCGCTGCTCTCCGTCCGCGCACGCCGGGAAAAACTGGAGAAACTGAGCGTGGTCATCGGCACCTTCTTCTCGGAGGTGGGGACCATGCTGCTCACCCGCTTCTCCGACAACGACCCGGGCATCGATGCGATCAAAGGCGACCTCGTGGTGACCAATGACTGGGACGCCGCCGAGTTCGCACGGGTGGATGCGAAACTCAGGACCTACCACTATACCGTCGAGATCCATGCCATCGACTTGGAAAAGCTCCGGGATTTTCTCAAAAAGAAGAGGGACTTTCTCCTGCGGATGCTGGAAAACCCCGTCATGCTCGAGCACGAAGCCTTCACCGAGGTGCTGAGGGCGACCTTCCACCTCGCCGAGGAGCTCGATCGCCGCACCGACCTCACACAACTGCCGGCAAGCGACCTCGACCACCTTGCCGGCGATATCAACCGGGTCTACGGCCTCCTCGTCCACCAGTGGCTCGAGTACATGGCGTACATGAAGCGCAACTACCCCTATCTCTTCTCGCTGGCAATGCGGACCAACCCCTTCGACGAGACCGCAACGCCGGTGGTACAGCAATCCTGAAGCGCCGGGATCTCCCGGCGCTCGCGTTTTTCCGCCCGAACGCCGCTGTCTGCGCCGGTTCCTGCCGTCATGGCGTTCGATATCCTTTTATAGTTTCGTCGGAATGAACGGAGTGTCAGGAAGCGGTCTTCAATGAATGATTATTCGATATTGATCGGCGGGAAAGCCGGAGAAGGGATCAACAGGGCGGGTTCCGTCATCGTCAGAATCCTCTCCCACCTGGGCTATTGCCAGTACATGTACTACGATTACCCGTCCCTGATCCGGGGCGGGCACAATTTCGCCCTCGTCAGGGCGTCCACGCACAGGATCGGCACCCACCGCAACGCGGTCGAGTTCCTGCTCGCGCTCGACCAGGATACCGTCGATGTTCACCGGTGGCGGTGCTCGGACGGCACCGCGGTGCTGTTCAACGCGAACAAAGTGGATGCGGAGGGGATGGGGATACCCATCGACGACATTGTCGAGGAGGAGGGGGGCAGTTCGGTCATGGTCAACACCTGCTTGATCGGGGCATTCGGCAGGGCGGCGGGCATACCCTGGGCTACCATGGAAGAGGTGCTCACCCTCGAGATCCCGAAGAAGATCGAGACGAACCTGCGGATCGCGCGACGGGGCTACGATGCGGTGGAGGAGCAGACCCCCATTCCCCGGCAGGAGGCGGCGAGGCATCCGATTCTCACCGGAAACGAGGCGATCGGCCTCGGGCTGCTCGACGCCGGGCTCGACGCCTATGTGGCCTATCCCATGACGCCCTCCTCGGGCCTCCTCCATTTTCTCGCCGGGGTAGCTGGGGACTTCGCTCTCAAGGTGATACATCCCGAAAACGAGATCGCCGTGATGCTCATGGCCCAGGGAGCCGCCTATGCCGGCGCACGCACCGCGGTGGGCACCTCCGGCGGGGGGTTCTGCCTGATGACCGAGGGGCTTTCCATGGCGGGGATGACCGAGGTGCCGGTGACGATCGTCATGGCGCAGCGGGGAGGGCCCAGCACCGGCACGCCCACCTACACCGCCCAGGGCGATCTCCATTTCATCCTCAACGCTGGCCAGGGCGAGTTCCCGCGGTTTGTCATCTCACCGGGCAATATCGAGCAGGCCTATGAATGGTCCGCACGGGCGCTCAACCTCTCGTGGAAGTACCAGGTGCCCTCCATTCTTCTGGAGGACAAGACGCTTGCCGAAGGTGCCTACTCGTTTGACCGCGACATGACGACGCCGGTCGGGCGAGAGGCGGTGGCCCGCCGGGACGGGGGCTCCCCCTACCGCCGGTATGCTGCCACGGAAACGGGGGTGTCGCCCCTCGCCACCGTGCCCCTCGAGGGCGAAGTGATCAAGGCAAACAGTTACCACCACGATGAGCGCGGCATCACCACCGAAGACCCCGCGCTCGTCGCATGGCTGAACGAGAAGCGCATGCGAAAAGAGGATGCCATGCTCGAGGAGATCGATCGCCTGTCACCCGTTACGACCGCAGGCGACGGTTCTGCGGACACGGCGCTGCTCTGCTGGGGCTCGAATATCGGTGTCTGCGCCGAGGTCGCCGGGGAGGCGGGACTGAAAGTGATCCAGCCGATCGTCCTCTCCCCGTTTCCGGTGCAGGCGTTCAATACCGCCCTTGAGAATGTCACCGTCCTCATCGCCGTGGAGGACAACATCACCGGGCAGCTGACCCGGCTCGTAGAGGGGCTCGGGTGCTGTGTCGACGATGCCATCCTGCGCTACGACGGGCGCCCGTTCAGCCTCGAAGAACTCCGGGAGCAGGTGCGAGAGGTGGTCGCATGAGCCGCCAGCTCATCACCGATGCCAAAAACACCTGGTGCCCCGGGTGCGGCAACTTCGCCATCCAGCACACCCTCAAGGACGTGCTTGGCGAAATGGAGGAGCAGGGCAGATCACTGGACGACGTGGTGCTGGTCACCGGGATCGGCTGCCACGGGAAAATGGCCGATTACCTGAATATCAACAGTTTCTACGCCATCCACGGCAGGGCACTCCCCGTCGCCACCGGGATCAAGATCGCCAACCCCGATCTCTCGGTCATCTGCTGTGCAGGCGACGGCGACGCCTATGCCGAGGGGCTCGGTCACATGATCTTCGCCGCCAAACGCAACATCGACATCACCCTGATCGTCCACGACAACCGGGTGTACGGCCTGACCACGGGGCAGTACACGCCCACCTCGCCGCTGAACTTTCACGGGCGCTCGACGCCGGCGGGCACCGTGGAAAAGCCCTTCAACCCGCTGGAACTGGCACTGGTGAGCGGGGCGACCTTCATCGCCCGCACCTACACCCGCTGGCTCGATCACCTCCGCGCAACGCTCCGGGACGCGATTGACCACCGGGGATTTTCCTTCGTCGACGTGCTCCAGATCTGTGCGACCTACTACAACATGACCAAACCCTACACTGCACGCGCCTATGAACTGGAGGATCACGATCCCGGAGACTTCGATGCAGCCTGCGAAACGATGCGCGAGTGGGACTACTCCAGCGATGCGCCGATCGCCCTCGGCACCTTCTACCGGACCGACGCTTCCACGTTCGATGAGAAATTCGGCAATGGCGGGCAGCATGAGGAGGAGCGGAAGGAGGCTATCGCGGCACTGCTGGACCAGCGGGTGTAGCGACAGGATTTTTGTGAGAAAGATCATGACCACGGAATTTGATGTCGTAATCATCGGCACCGGGGCTGCGGGGAGAACGGTGGCCTTTGAGTGTGCCGATGCAGGGCGGTCGGTAGCCGTCGCAGACGAACGTCCCATCGGCGGGACCTGCCCCCTGCGGGGATGCGATGCAAAGAAGGTGCTCGCCGGCGCCGCTGAAATCGTCGCCCGGGCACAAGGGCTGGAAGGACGGGGGATTGCAGATGTCCCGGCCATCGACTGGAGCGATCTTATCGCGTTTAAACGCACCTTCACCGAACCGAGGCCGGAGCAGATGGAGCAGGCGATGATAGAGGCTGGTGTACGGATTTTCCGGGGACATGCAAGGTTTACCGGCCCGACCACTCTCCGTATCGGCGAGGAAGAGGTGAGGGGAACGAAGATTGTCATTGCGTCCGGAGCACATCCACGACCACTGGGCATTCCCGGCGAAGAGTACCTGACCACCAGCGAACAGTTCCTCTCTGCAGAGACGCTCCCGCAGCGGATAACATGCGTGGGAGGAGGATTCATCTCATTCGAATTCGCCCACATCGCCGCTCGCGCAGGCGCGGAGGTGACCATTCTCAACCGGAGCGATCGCCTGCTCCGGCCCTTTGACGGCGATCTGGTCGACATGCTGGCGGAAGCGTCCCGCAAAGCAGGCATCAGGATTGTCATGAACACGCCGGTGAAGGAGATCCGCACAGCAGGCGACGAACTGGTAGTGATCGGGGGTGAGAACGGGGCAGAAGAGTATGTCACGGACATGGCGCTCCACGGCGCGGGGCGGGTCTCCGCCGTCGAAGGCCTCGATGTAGAGGCTGCCGGCATCACGGTGAGCCGAGGACGCATCGACGTCAATGAATACCTCCAGAGCACCACCAATCCCGACGTATATGTGGCGGGCGACGCCAACTTCACCAGCCCGCAGCTCACCCCGGTGGCGACCGCGGACGGCGAGACCGTGGCCAGCAACCTCCTCAATGGCACATCGACAAGACCGGACTACTCGCTCTTCCCGGGCGTCCTGTTCACCTACCCGCCTCTGGCCATGGTGGGCATGACCGAGGAGGAGGCGCGGTCACAGAACCTTCGCTATGTCCGCCATTTCGAGGACACCTCGTCGTGGTACGCGTCACGGCGTGTCGGCCTCTCCACCTCGGGCTATAAATTACTGGTCGACGAGGACGACCATCTGCTGGGCGCTCACATTCTTGGATACGGTGCTGAGGAGCAGATCAATCTCTTCGCCCTGGCGATGAATGCGCATCTCCCGGTCGAGGTGTTCAAGGCGACAGAATGGGTGTATCCCACCGGTGGCTGGGATATCAGGAACATGTTCCTCTAGGGAGGGGATCTCCAGAATACATTTATCATGCTTCTCTGCCACAGGGACAACGGTTCAATGGAATGATATCCATGTTGAGTCAGAGAATCGAAGAAGCAATCAATGAGCAGATCATGTGGGAGCTCTACTCTGCGTACCTCTATCTCTCCATGAGTACCTGGTACGAATCCATCGGCCTGCGGGGCTTTGCCAGCTGGGAGCGGGTGCAGTTCCAGGAAGAACAGGCCCATGCCCTGAAATTCCTTGACTACATCATCGCACGCGGCGGCCGCGTCATCCTCCGGCAGGTGGACGCCCCTCAGGCCGAATGGGAGTCCCCGCGAAAAGGGTTCGAACACCAGCTCGAGCACGAGCGGCTCGTGACGTCAAAGATCAACGACCTCGTCGACCTCGCCATCGAGGAAAAGGACCACGCCACCTACAACATGCTGCAGTGGTTCGTCGACGAACAGGTGGAGGAGGAGGAAAACGCCACGGCGATCCTGGACAAACTCAGGATGATCGAAGAGGGCGGCGGGAGCGGGATGCTCTACATGCTCGACAAGGAGCTGCAGGCCCGGGTTTACACCCCTCCTGCGGCAGAGAAATCGGCGTGACACCATATCTCCCCTTTTTTGCTACCCCGGATCTTCGCGGGTGCACCTGTCGGAGTGGGATCACGCCGCAACGAGCGTGATCTCCGCACTGCCCCATCCGGCATCGTGCATCGGCGTCGGATCGTCACTGGAAGAGAGGGCCCAGATGATACTGACGGTCTGGCCGGGAGCGAGGACTGTGTCATACGGCGCATCGCCGGTGTCGAGCCGCCGGGAAAATTCGATGACCGTGGTGCCATTCTGCTCGCTCCCGGCACGCTCCAGGAGATCATCGGTCCCCCCGAGGTCGGTATCGGGGGGATGCGGGCCCGTCGGCCCGAGGGAAAACTGGTCCTGCACGGTCGCCTCGCCGTCCTCAACCCATCCCTGCACGATGTCGGCCCCGTTCATCCTGGTGGTGGGCTCGAACCCGACGGCCACCCAGCCCTCCGTCTGCGCCTCCAGGCCCATGGTGAGCAGGTCCGCATCATTCCTCCAGTGCACCGTATACCCCGGGCTCACCGCCAGTCTGGATGCATACTCACCGTTAGAAATCACGCCATCCGCACCCCACGCCGGCGACGGCGCTGCGCCGGGATCCGCACCTCCATCCGGGGAAGGGGAAGTGGTCGCCACAGGCGCAGGAGCGGCTTCCTGCGGTTGCTGCCCGGTGCATGCCGCCCCCGCAAAGCACAGGCACAGGATGCACAGGACGGGAATGAGGTGCATGGGAGTGCGTATACGCCATACGGCATAAAAATAATTTCCGGCGCACGGAGGATATTCTCCCTCGGCAGTGCCCTGCCGCAAGAAGAAATGCAGACGGATACGGGCGCGGGGTTGTCCGGTCGGGGACATGCGCGGCCCAGCGGGGGGGTTTCACCTCCCCCATGATGTACGGCACGGCTGTCATGATCGCGGGAATGACAGTTCTGCAGGTCGATTCGGGAGAGTGGGCGCACACATTGCCTCTCCGTTCCGAGGATAATTTTGGATTTTGACCGGTTAAAAACGGCAGATGTGAATTTCGATGGTTTAAACCGGGCAAATTTGGACTAGAATTGAATAAAACAGCCAGAATTGGATAAAAACGATTTTAAACGCGTGTAACAACATAT
>DSDF01000105.1 GCA_011048835.1 Methanoculleus sp.
AAGATATTCTGGAGCGTGGTGATGCTCCTCATAAAATGCTCGAACACCATCAGGTATGCCCTGCCGCTGTCGGTGAGCGCGATCTCCCCGTCTTTATCCATCGCGAAGCCAACGTTTTTGAGATAATCCACGGTGAAGGCGAAGGTCGAGGCAGGAACGGAATCCTTGATCTCATCCTTTGTCCTGCCTTTGAGCAGGGCATCGAGCACTTCCATCCGCCTTCCGCTGGCGAAAATTTTCATGAAATCAGAAATTTCCATGGATGTCCCATGTAACTATGATCGATGCACCCATTTGAAGATTGTTGAATGATTCCAGTGACACTGGATTGTTCCAACGGTACTGCACCGCAAGCCCTGCCGCTCCCGTCCATTCCCCGTTATATATCGAACCGTTTCCCATTGGTGTCCTTCTCCCGGGGATAATGGCGGTGCAGAAAGTCCCGGATCTCGCTGGATTCCAGCCAGCCCTGGTCGAGCCGGTTGATGATCGCGTCGATCTCGCCGGCCTGCTGAAAAATCTTCTCCGCCATGGGCCCTCCCTCGAGGTCTGCCAGCCCCACGATGGCCTGCAGGGGATTCCTGATGTGGTCGTTGAGGATGGCCATCTGCTCCATGTTTTCCTCGATCTGTTCCAGCGCCTCGTGCTGGAGGACGGAGAGGTGCCGGAACTCCTCCTTGCTCTTGCGTAGCGCTTCCTCCGCCCGGCGGCGGCGGAGGATGTTGGCCGCCAGGATGACCACCGCAACGGCGAGCACGGCGATGCCGGTGACCACGGCCCAGAAGACGTGCACGTTCACCGGAATGATCCCGGGGAGCTGGTTGATGAGCCTGCTGCCCTCGGGGAGCGCCGATGAGTGGATGCCGAAGCGCATGAGCTGGTGGTTGTCAAAGAACCAGTGGGTGGGCACCTCGGTGACCACCGGGATGGACGATGCCTCTTCGCCGTTGAGAATACGCTCGGTGAGTTCCGCGGCGATCCTTCCCTGGTCGGTGCCGTATGCCAGCTTTCCCCCCACAATGCCGCGTCCGAGGTAGAAATCCCACACCCCGTAGATGGGGACGCTCGACGCCGAGGACACCAGTGCCATGCTTCTCTCGTACTCGTAGTAGGTGCCCGCGCCGTCGACGGTGTAGGTCATCATCAGGATCACGCTGTCGTCGGGAAGATTGGCGACGGTTTCGAGGAGCGTGTCCATCGTCAGGTCCTCGAGGAGGGTGATGCTCACCCGGTCCCGGTATTCGGGCAGGATTTCTGCAAGGCGGTGTTTGTTGGAGATACCGGAGATCGACTGATCGTTGATGACGACCAGACGGGAGGTGCCGGGATGCAGGCGAAGCGCCGTATCAAGCGTGCTCCGGATATCGTAGGCCTCCACCACGCCGGTGCAGCCCTGCCATGTGTCGAGATCGCCGTTGTGGTAATCGGAAACGCCGCAGAACACGCAGGGGGTCATGGGGAAGAGGTCTTTATGGCGTGCCTGCATGAACTGGTAAGCGCCGTCATCGGCGATGATCACTGCATCGAACCGGGTATCGGCATATTTGATCCGGTACAGCTCGTACATCTTCCGGGAATACCCGGGTTCCGATACGCGCCCCAGATCCATGTATTCAACAAAGAGGTCGACGTCCACGCCGCGGTTATCGAAGTACGACCCGATGCCCTCGTTGATACTCCGCGTCGACACATGCCCTTCATGATACGAATGGAGCACGAGAATTTTTTTCGGGGCGACCTGATCATCTGCGGAAACCGGGCATGCCGCCAGCAAGAGGAGGCAAATGATGAAAGGCGCCCACCCGCAAATCGGCAACCGCCCGGCACGCCGGCAATCCCGCTTCCCCCGGTACAACATCCTTCGCTCCATAAAAATCAGCAAAAATAACCATGCTCTTTCCCGCGACCGCACCACAATGGTAATTGAGCGGGTCTCATCGAGACCGGCAACCTATAGATTAAATTGACCGCGGTAATAACCTTTGTGAAACAATCCACCTTTTCTACTTTTAACAAATTTGAAAATAAATCATAATAGAGCTTCGAATAGAATATTGATGTGGATTCACCTGCCATCCCGGGCATGGCGGGGAATGTGTGAAAATTCAAAAATTAATGCCTGAAGGTAAGATCATATGCTTCCTATGCATCATGATCGCCGCACCGCCCGGATCCTGCGCATGGCCTCCTTGAGACGGGCGAGGTCCGCGGCATAGCTGAGCCGGATCCACCCGGGGGCGTTGAAGGCGGTGCCGGGTGTCACGGCGACGCGGGCCTCGTGAAGCCACCGCCGGGCAATCTCCATGTCGTCGCCCTCGACCTTCACGAAAGCATAGAATGCACCGTCCGCCGGTGCCGTCGCATAGCCCATATCGGCCAGTTCATCGATGATATACCGGCGCCTTCCGTCGAATTCACGCCGCATCTCCTCAACACAGGCCTGGTCGCCGCGCAGTGCGGCAACCGCGCCCCACATCGCAAAGGTCGCGGGATGGCTGATGGTATGCTGCTGCACCTTGACCATCTGCCGGAGGACGGGTGCGGGGGCGACCGCATACCCGATGCGCCACCCGGTCATCGCATAGGCCTTTGAGAACCCGTTGATGGTAACCGTCCGCTCGTGCATATCGCCGATTGCGGCGAGCGAGCGGTGCGGTTTGCCGTAGATCAGCTTCTCGTAGATCTCGTCGGAGACGGCGATGAGGTCGTAGTCGCAGCAGAGATCGGCAAGGAGGGCGAGCGACGCATCATTGAGCACAGATCCGGCCGGGTTGGACGGCGAATTGACCACGATCATCCGGGTCTTCTGCCCCACCCGCTCGACCAGCCCGTCGTCCACCTGAAAGGTGCGCTCGTTCAGGCGGTAATGGACCGGGCGCCCACCCGCGATCTGCACGCAGGGCTCGTACGATACCCACGCCGGGTCGAGGATCACCGCTTCGTCGCCGGGATTGAGTACCGCCTCCATCGCCTCGTAGATGGCGTCCTTGGCCCCGCAGGTCACGATGATATCCTCCGGCCGTGCAGGGATGTCATTTTCCCCGGCGATCTTTTCCGCGATCGCCTCCCGGAGTTCGGGGATGCCGGGGCTGGGAGCATAATGCGTCTCCCCCCGCCGGAGGGCCTCGATACAGGCCTCGGTGATGTGCGCCGGGGTGGCGAAATCGGGTTCGCCGATGGAGAGCGAGACGACGTCGATGCCCTCGCGGGCCATCCGGTTTGCCGTATCGGTGATCTCGATAGTGGCGGAGGGCGGAATGGCGCTGATTTTTTCCGAGAGCGCCCTCATTGCAATCGCTGGACCAGCTTCACCGCGGATTCCACCGCACGCCGTGCATAATCGATCCGCTCGTGGGCCTCAAGGCGCGTCATCCCCGGCCCGGAGATGCCCAGCGTCACCGGCTTGCCGTACTCGAGCGAGAGGTCGATGATCTTTCTCGCCGCATGCTGCACGACGATCTCGTCATGCTGGGTGGCACCCTCGATCACGCAGCCGATGGTGACCACGGCATCCACGCGGCCCGCATCGAGCATCTTTTTAATCGCCAGCGGCATGTCGTAGGCGCCCGGCACGTACAGGGTCTCCGTCACTTCCGCCCCGAGAAACTCGGCGTGCTCTTTGCCCTCGATTTCCATCATATAGGTCAGGTCACGGTTGAATTCGGACACAACAAATCCAAGTTGTATGGTCATGTTCATTCTCCTGTATGCAGTGTAGTTACCAGTCCGGCATGAGGTTTCCGGCTCCTAACGGCGTGCGGGGCCTGCGTCGGCGAACCCCTGCCGCTGTCCGGTGCCCGCCTCCCGCTCGAGGTCACGCGGGCGCAGCAGCAGTTTCACGGCGTTTTCCGCGTGCTCCCGGGTGCGCTGTTCGGCGAGCCATGCCAGTTCGGCATCGTCGGCGGCCTCGTCCTCGTGGACGAAGACCTCGATGATGTGCCGGTTGGTCATCAGCTGGCAGAGGATCAGGCCCTGCGACGCTTCATGCGCACACATGCGGTCTTTGTCCTGTCCGCCCGGCATCCCCAGCGCCATCACGAGATCGCAGCGGCGCTCCTCGATGAGTTTTTTGCAGGCCACCGGGAGGTCTTTCATCCCGGGAACGGTGGAGCGCTCGATGGCGATGCTGGCGTGGCGGCGCAGCTCGTCGACGGCGATGGCGCCCATGTTCACCCGGGCGAAGGTAGTGTCAGCGACCCCGATCCTCATCCCAGCACCCCTGCTGCCGCCTCCACGCCGTCACCCTCCACGGGGACGCCGAGGCGGGCGAGGGCGTGCTGGACCGCCCCGAGGGCGGCGAGGATCTCGGGGGCGCCGACGGCACCCATGGTGCCGATGCGGAAGATCTTGCCCTTGAGATGGTCCTGCCCGCCGGCGATCTCCACGCCGAGGCTCTTGACCGCTCCCCGGAAGTCGGCGTCGCCGATGCCCTCCGGGATCTTCAGTGCGGTCACGGTACTGGAGTACGCGTGCACCGCGTCGATGACGGGAAAGAGCTCGATGCCCCATGCCCCGGCCGCGGCGCGGACCGCACGGGACATACGCCGGTGACGCTCGATCCTCGCATCGAGCCCTTCCTCGGCGATGATCCGGCACGCCTCGCGCAGGGCGAGAAAGAGCGGGACGGCCGGGGTGTAGGGAGTCTGCATGGGCGATTTGGCGCCGCTCTTGCGGTATGCTTCAAGGTCGAGGTAGAACGGGCGCCGGTCTGCGATCTGCTCCCATGCCGGCGCCGATACCGAGATGGCCGAAAGCCCCGCCGGGGCGGCAAGGCATTTCTGCGATCCCACCAGGGCCACATCGACCCCCCAGCGGTCGGCCTCCACGAGGTCGCCGGCGATGGAGGTGATGCCGTCCATGACGAAGAGGGCGCCGTGCTTTCTGGCGAGCGCCCCCACCTCGGGCGCGGGATTTTTCATCCCCGCAGAGGTCTCGTTGTGGACCATGGTCACCACCCCGGCGCCCTCCTCAAGCGCCTCCTCGAGTTGCTCGAGGTCGAGCGGGGTGCCCCACGCCGAGGCGATCTCACGCACCTGCCCGTAACGCTTCCCGATCTCGGAGAGCCGGTCACCGAACTTGCCGTTGACCAGGCAGGCCATCGTTGTGCCCGCACAGAAATTGGCGACCGCCGCCTCCATTGCCGCCGTCCCCGAACCGCTCAGCACGAAGAGATCGTTCTTCGTGCCGAACATAGGCCTGAGCAGGTCAACGCATTCCTGGTAGACCGCGCCGAATTCGGCACCTCGATGGTTGATCGCCTGCCGGGTCATCGCCGCCCGCACCCGTTCCGGTATGGGTACCGGGCCGGGAAGCATGAGGAGTGGTTCGTTTTCCATTCAGATCAGCCTAATATAATTATTGAAACACCTTATAAGAAGTTGGCATATCATGGCAGACGTGGCAATTATCGCAGGATCAACATCAGACAGACCGGTCGCAGACCGGGCCATCGCCGTGCTCGAGGAGGCGGGAGTGTCCTTTGATTTCGAGGTCATCTCGGCCCACCGGGATCCCGACCGCCTCGACGCCTCTATCCGGGAGAGTGAGTGCCGGGTCTTCATCGCCATCGCCGGGCTTTCGGCCGCATTGCCGGGAGTCATCGCCTCGAAAACCGACCGTCCGGTGATCGGTGTCCCGGTGAGCGGCACCCTGCAGGGACTGGACGCTCTTCTCTCCATCGTGCAGATGCCGAAAGGCGTCCCCGTCGCCTGCGTCGGGATCGACAACGGGGAGAACGCCGGGCGCCTCGCCCTGCGCATCCTCGCCGCCGGAAGGAAAGACTGAACGTTATTTTTTCTCGCGCAGGATATCGCGGACCATTTTGACGGCGCAGAGGTCGCCGCACATCGAGCAGGTGTCGATATCCCCGTCGCGCTCGTGCACGGTCCGGGCCATGTCCCCGAACATGGCATGGGAAAACTGCGCCTCCCAGTCGAGCCGGCGGCGCGCCTCCGCCATCTGCCGCTCCCCTTCGGTGAACCAGCGCTCGCCAAGGCGCACCGTGTTGCCCACATGCGCCGCCACGCGGGCAACCCTCGTCCCCTCGATGATATCGTTGACATCGGGGAGAGCGAGGTGCTCGGACGGCGAGACCATGCAGAGGAAATCGGCCCCGTGCATGCAGGCCACCGCCCCCCCGATGGCCGCGGCGACGTGGTCGTAGCCGGGCGCGACGTCGGTGACCAGCGGGCCGAGAAGGTAGAGGGGGGCATCCTCGCAGAGCTCCTTGATCATCGCAACGTTGTAGCCGATCTGGTGGATGGGGATGTGGCCCGGCCCCTCGATCATCCGCTGCACCCCCTTTGCCTGCGCACGCTGGGCGAGGGCGCCGAGGGTGAGGTACTCGGTCGCCTTTGCCATCCTGCCCGCGTCCACCACCGCACCGGGGCGCATCCCATCACCGAGGGAGACGCAC
>DSDF01000063.1 GCA_011048835.1 Methanoculleus sp.
CGCCTTTGGTTTAATGCATTGATGGATTATGGCACGTGGCTGAAAACGAGAGAAGATAACCCGAACCTCCGGAGCAGCGCGTATAAGAAACAGAGCCCGTTTGAAGGTTCTGATCGACAGATCCGCGGGAATATCCTGAAAATTGTGCTCGAGGAAGGAGCGATTGCTGAAGGTGCGCTCATCGAAACGATTGCCGGTGAGAAGGAAAGGATCCAGAAATTGCTTGTTGAAATGGAAAAAGAGGGGTTCATTCATCGAACTGGTGGGATCGTGAGCATAGCGAAGACGGGTGCGCTCTAGAAACACCCGCGTCGCCGGGTGGGGCACCATCGTGCAGCGCAGACCCGAAGGGCGTGCATGGAGGTGGTGGTCATCGGAGACGACATCCAGTGCAGTAAACCGCAAGGACTCCTCGTGGGCCCGAACATCTCGTGGAGGTGCACGATGGCAATGCATTGCGAGGTACTGCCGGTTTCGCCCCTCCCCGGTGAGCAGCACAGGGGAACATCCGCCAACCAGGGTTTCCCTCCTGCTACCGGCGGGCGTTTGCACCGGAATCAGGCCCGGCCGCAAGAGCCCCCGGTCCCGCATGCACGATTCGAGATCCGGTGCAGGGGTGTGGCCCTGCCGTTCATGCACAACCCGTTAATATGCAGTGTGGTACACCAGTACACCGTTCACCACCAGAACGGGGGGTGGGCGGGTGGCCCGGCCTGCGATGTGGTCGAAGGAGGAGTCCTGCTCTGCTGCAGAGCAGTGCAACGCCCCGATAGACATCCGGGTTTTCGCAATTAGCCTCCCGGAGGGATCTGCCGGGGATGGAGAAACTGGTTACGATCGAGAGAATGCTGCGGCGGCAGCAGTGGACGGAGCTGCAGGACTACCTGCGGAGACTCGATCGAACCGACCTCAACTGGCTTTTTCTGAGGATGGATGACGCCGATTTCATCCTTGTCTTTCGGCTGCTCGAGAAAAACACTGCGCTCGATCTCTTCGAAAGTATGGATGCCGAGCAGCAGGCACGGCTGATAACCCGTATGGGGGACCCCGAGTCGCTCCGTCTTATCGAAGAACTCGACCCGGACGACCGCGCCCGGATCTTCGAAGAACTCCCCGCAAAGGTCGCAAAACGAATCCTCGCCGATATGAGCCCCGGCGCGGTCGCTTCCCTCAACCTCCTCCTCGGCTATCCCGACGGAAGTGCGGGCCGCTCCATGACCCCGCGGTACCTCGCCGTCACGGAGGATGAGACCGTCGGGGAGGTACTCGCCGGGCTTCACGCCACCGTTCTCAGGCCCGATGAGATGGAGATGATCTACGTCATCGGACCCGGCCGGATCTACCGCGGCCATCTCCGCCTCGGGTGCCTGCTCAAGGCCGGACCCGACCAGAGGATGGGGGAACTCGCCTCTGCTCCTGATCTCTTTGTCAGGACAACGGATCCCCGCATGCGGGCTGCCAGCCTGATCCAGGAATACGACCTGACGGCGATCGCGGTCGTCGACTCCGAAGGGCGGCTTGTCGGATCGGTCACGTTTGACGACGCGATGGATGTCATCGAGGAGGAAGGGACGGAGGACTTTCACAAACTCGGTTCGGTACGGGATCTGGGCATCAACTTCCGGGAGGCGAGCGTCGGTCTCATGTACCGGAAGCGGTTTCCCTGGCTGCTGGTGCTGATCCTGGTCAACATTGTCTCCGGAAGCGGGATTGCCTTCTTTGAGGAGACGATCACGGCGGCATTCGCCCTCGTCATGTTCCTCCCGCTCCTGATCGATAGCGGCGGCAACGCGGGATCGCAATCCGCCACACTGGTCATCCGGTCGATGGCGACAGGCGATGTCCAGCTCAAGGACTGGCTGGCGCTCATTACCAAAGAGATCAGCGTGGCGGTCGCGATTGGCCTGACACTCGGGGTGGCCGTTTCACTCGTCGGATTCTGGCGGGGAGGAGCGGAGATCGGGGTCATCGTCGCCCTCTCGATGATCGCGGTCGTCCTCGTCGGATCGCTGATCGGGCTCTCCCTGCCGTTTCTTCTCACCCGGCTGAACCTTGATCCGGCGACGGCGAGCGCCCCGCTCGTCACCTCGATCGCTGACATCACCGGCGTGCTGATCTACTTCAGCATCGCATCGTGGTATCTCGGCCTCTGGTGAGGAAAGGAATCCCGCGAGGAGCGGCGTTCCATGCTCTCTGCCGCAGACAAATTCCACCGGCACCGGTATTCGTCCCCGGTCGGCCGGGGGGCTCCGGATGAACGTGCTACTCTTGAACGGTAAGCACTGAAGGGCTTTTCCCCTGCAAAACCTTAATGCCGGTATACGGCGAGTGCTCGATTGAAATGGTCGAGGTATGGGGTCTTGCCGTGCTCGCGATTGCGCCGGGCATCTTCTGGATGTACTATTTTTACCAGAAAGACCGCTGCGAGCCCGAACCCCTCTCCCTCATCGTGCGGATGTTCGTGCTCGGGATCCTCATAACCGTGCCCGTGGCCTTCATCGAAAACCTCTTCGCAATTTTTTTGCCGGAAATCCTGCTCGTCGTCCTCATCGCCCCGGTGGTGGAGGAATTCGGGAAATATTTCGTCGTCAGACGGGGTGTGTACCATCATCGCGAGTTCAACCAGCCGATCGACGGCATCATCTACGCGACTGCGGCGGCGCTCGGCTTTGCCACGCTTGAAAACGTTCTCTACGTCTTCAGCTCCTACGTGATGTCGCTGCCCCTTGCTATCAGTACGGGGCTGGTCCGGGCGGTCCTCTCCGTCCCCGGCCACGCCCTGTTCTCGATCATGTGGGGGGCGGCGCTGGGCATCGCCAAATTCAGTTCGCCGGGGAAAAGAGAGCAGATCATTCTCGGCGGCCTCTTCCTCGCAATGTTTTTCCACGGGCTCTTCAACTTTCTGGTCATGAACAGCGTCGGGTTTGCCATCCTCGTGCTCGTGGTGGTGCCGCTCATGTGGTGGATGGTCCTTCAGCGGATCAACACGGCGATGACCCTCTGTCGTAAAAGGGAGCTCTAATGGCGGTGCGGCAATGAAGATCGGCTATCCCTGCATCAATCTCACCCTTCCCTGCCGGGCAGGCCGGACGTTCCGCCTGAAATCCTACTCGGACGAGCGGCTCATCGACACGCTCGATGGAAACCTCTCCTGTCTTTGCCGCATCCTCTCTTACAATGCTGAGCACGGGATCCTGTTCTTCCGCATCACCTCCGACCTGGTGCCGTTCGCCTCCCATCCCGTCTGTACCTGCCGCTGGCAGGAGCACTTCGCGCAGGAATTCCAGGAGATCGGTGCGTTTATCCGGGACCGCGGCATGCGGGTCTCCATGCATCCCGACCAGTTCATCGTCCTCAACTCGCCACGGGAGGAGGTGGTGGCACGGAGCGTGCGTGAGCTCGCGTACCACGCGGAGGTGCTCGACCTGATGCACCTCGATTGCAGCGCCAGGATCCAGCTCCACGTCGGCGGCGTTTACGGGGACAAACCCGGGGCCATGGAACGGTTTGTCAGCCGTTACGCCGAACTGGACGAGGCGGTTCTCCGCCGGTTGGTCATCGAGAACGACGATCGCCTCTACACGGTCGCGGACTGCCTTGTCATTCACGACACGACCGGCGTCCCGATCCTCTTCGATACCTTCCACCACCTCTGGAACTCTTCGGGAGAACCTGTGCGGGACGCCGTCGGGCGCTGCGGGGCGACGTGGGCGGCCGCAGACGGCATCCCGATGATCGATTACAGTTCGCCGAACCCGGGCGAGCGACCCGGAAAACATCCGCAATCGATTGATATCGCAGATTTTTCGCACTTCCTCGAGGAGACCGCACCGCTCGATTTCGATGTCATGCTCGAGATAAAGGACAAAGAACACAGTGCGCTGAGAGCGATCGCTGCGGCCCGCAGCGATCCTCGCTTCATTGGGGGTGCGTGAACGTGCACCCGCGAACCGGAGGTGCAGAGCCCATGCGCATCGAGCATATTCGGAGAGGTTCGCATGGGTGACGCTGCCGGTGTGGTATTCCCCCACCAGCTGTTGAAGGACCACCCCTCCCTCGCTCCCTCCCGTCCGGTCTTTCTGGTCGAGGAAGACCGGTATTTCTCCGATTTTCTCTTTCACCAGAAGAAGATCCTCTTCCATGTGGCATCCATGGACGCCTACGCCGGTATGCTCGAAGAACAGGGATTCGAGGTGTACCGCATCCCCCACGAACGGGGGCACACGCTTGCCGGCCTGTTCGCAGTGCTGAAAGAGCGGCGGGTATCCCGGATACGGGTGGCGGAGATCTGCGATCATGCGCTGGAACACCGGCTCCGCGCCATGGCGGAAGCAGCCGAAATCGAGGTGATCGAGGATCCCTCTCCCGCCTTTCTCACCCCCGCGACGAGCTCGAGGCATTCTTCAAGGGGAAGTCCCATTTCCTGATGGCTTCGTTTTACCGGCACCAGCGAAAACAACTCGGTATCCTTGTGGATGGGGGGAAGCCCGCGGGGGGAAAATGGAGCTATGATCCCGAAAACCGGCGTCCGCTCCCGCCAGACATGTCCGTCCCTCCTCTCCCTTCACTCGCCGAACACCCTGCGCTTGCCCCCGCAAAACGCCGCGTGGAGGTTGAGTTTGCGGAGAACCCCGTGAGCATGGACGGATTTTTCTACCCGATCACCCATGCGGATGCGGAACGCTGGCTCGAGGATTTTCTCTCGCACCGCCTCGCCATGTTCGGCGCCTACGAAGACGCGATGCGTGAGAACGGACCGTTTCTCTTCCATTCGCTTCTCTCCCCCCTGCTCAATACGGGGCTGCTTGTGCCCGCCGCCGTGGTGGACGCCACGCTGGCCTTCGCCGAAGACCACGAGGTACCCCTCAATTCCCTCGAAGGCTTCATCCGCCAGATCATCGGCTGGCGGGAGTTCATGCGGGCGGTGTACCTTCTCCGGGGCGAGGAGGAGCGGACGCGCAACTTCTGGGGCCACCAGCGGCCCATGCCCGGGGCATGCTATGCGGGGACAACCGGCATGGATCCTTTCGACCGGGTGGTGCGCCGGGTGCGCGAGCACGCCTACGCGCATCACATCGAACGCCTGATGGTGATCGGCAATTTCATGAACCTCGTCGGGATTCATCCCGATGCCATCTACCGGTGGTTCATGGAGCTCTTCATCGACGCCTACGACTGGGTGATGGTGCCCAACGTCTATGGCATGTCCCTCTATGCGGACGGCGGGCTGATCACCACGAAGCCCTCTATCAGCGGTTCCCACTCCCTGATGAAGATGGGCGATTTCTCAGCCGGTGAGTGGTGCGATGTCTGGGATGCGCTCTTCTGGCGGTTTATCGACGTCCACCGCAGCGTATTCGCCGCCAACCCGAGGATGCGCGTGCTGCTCGCCAACCTGGACCGCATGGACAGCGATACGCTCGAACAGCACCGCGCCGTCGCCGGTGCATTTCTCGCCGATCTCTTCGAGGACGCACTCCCTGGAGGCGAAAGGCCATGATCCCTCCTGAACGGATCCACCGTCTCAACGAACGACCGATGGCAAAAGGCGCTTTTGTGCTCTACTGGATGCAGGCGTCCCCCAGGGCGGAGTGCAACATGGCGCTCGAGTATGCAATCGATCGGGCCAACCGGCTCGATATTCCCGTAGCCGCGATCTTCTGCCTGACGGGCGAGTACCCGGACGCAAATCTGCGCCACTACAATTTTCTGGTCGAGGGGCTGCTGGAGGTGAAGGATGCGCTCGAGGCACGAAACGTCGCGTTTGTCCTGCGCCGGGGCTCTCCCCCGGTGGAGGTTGCCGATCTCGCCGGTGATGCCGCACTTGTGGTGGCGGACTGCGGCTATCTCCGCATCCAGCGGGAGTGGAGGAAGGCCGTTGCCGGTATGGTCGGCTGTCCCGTCACGCTGGTGGAGGACAACGTTACGGTCCCGGTCCGTGCGGCTTCTCCCAAAGAGGAATGGTCTGCGGCAACGTTCCGGAAAAAAATACGCCCAAATATTGAACGGTATCGTGAAATGATCGCCCAGTTGCACTCCCTTCGTCCAGGAGGATCGCTGGACCTCCCGTCCGAGCCCCTCGAATCGGTCGAGGGGGTGCTCGAGGGCCTTTCGATCGACCGCAGCGTGAATCCGGTTCCGTCCCATAAAGGGGGGAGTGCGGAGGCGCACCGTCGGCTCTCCCGCTTTCTGAAACACGGAATCGACCGGTTTGAAGAGCAGCGCAACGATCCCACCGCCGATGCGCTCTCCCACATGAGCCCGTACCTGCATTTCGGCCAGATATCCCCGGTGGATATCGCACAGCAGGTGCAGAGAACACGGGGCGCCGGGGTGGAGGCCTACCTGGAGGAGCTCATCGTGCGCCGGGAGCTGGCTGTCAACTACGTCTTCTACAATCCCCGTTACGA
>DSDF01000134.1 GCA_011048835.1 Methanoculleus sp.
ACCCCGGCTCCCACAGCGTCCCCCACCCCGGCTCCGCTGAGCCCGTGGCCCGTGCTGATGGGCCTGTGCGGGGCGCTCATCCTGCTCGTGGGGCGGAAGAAGGGTATCTAGGCTCCTCTCCCATTTTTCCGCTCATTCGTAGCGCAGCGCCTCAATCGGGTCGAGGCGCGCCGCCTTCCAGGCCGGATACAGCCCGGCGACGATGCTGGCGACGATACCGAATCCCATGCCGAAGAGGATATAGCCGAGGATCGAGAGGTCAAGGATGCTGAACGCCGCGCTGATGCCGAAGAGCTCATCGAAGGCGGTTGCCACCTGGACCGAGATGAGCCAGCCGACGACGGAGGAGAGCAGCCCGCCGATGATGCTGCCCACCACCCCGAGCACGGCCGCCTCGATGAGAAAGAGCAGCAGCACATCGTTGCGATGGGTGCCGATGCTGCGCAGCACCCCGATCTCCTGGGTCCGCTCGGTGACCGAGATGATCATCACGTTGAGGATGCTCACGCTTGCCACGAAGAGGGAAACCGCCCCGATGCCCAGCAGGAGGACCTGGATCGCACCCATGGTCTGCTCAAAGATCTCGAGGATCTCCTGCGAGTCGAGGATATCGACGGTCTCCTTCCTGCGATTGAGCCGGGCATCGATGGAGCGTTTGATAGCCGGTATGTCCTCCACGTCACTGACCTTGATCACTACCTGGTTGAAGGCGCCGGTGCCGTACTGCCTTTCGTACCATTCCTGGGTGACAATGACGGCATAGTCGGGGTTGATATCGACGCCCCAGCCGCGCTCGGCAACGATCCCCGCCACCCGCGCCCGGGTGCCGTCGAGCTCCACCCTGTTGCCAGCCTTGATGCCATACTCTTCGGCGAGGAACGTGCCGATCATGATCTGGGGATGAGCGCCCCTCGGGTAGCCTCCCGCCTCGGTATCCAGCAGGTAGGGGATATCATCGCCCGGCACGGCGATGAGCATGGCATAGCCGACCCGATTGCCGAACCGGAGCTCTCCAGTGCTCCTGACCATGGGGATCACCCTGTTGCCGAGGCCTGCCGCCTTTTCGATTTCGATGATGTCCCGCTCGGAGAGGGTGGTGGGGAGGATGTTGCGCGGATCGCCGGGGTCCCCGCTGGAGACGGCGACATGGGGCGTGATCAGCAGGGCGTCGCCGACATCGGCCCAGAACCCGGTGAACAGCAGGCCGATGCTGTTGCCGAGCATGCCCAGCGAGGCGATGGCGATCACCCCGATGATGATGCCGATGCTGGCGAGAATTGATCGCACCCAGTGCCGTTTGACGTTCCGTGCGGCGAGCGACACCATGATGCCGATCCTCCCGCCCCCCTCGTTCTTTTTTCGCCTAGTCATGCCGCAACGCCTCGATGGGGGTGAGTTTCGATGCTATCCATGCCGGGTAGAAGCCGGAGAGGATGCTAATGCCAACGCCGAAGGAGACGGCGAACACCACGTACGCGACCGAGGTGGCATCGAAGACGGTGATATTCTCGCCAAAGGTGGTGCCCGCAGTGAACGCCTGGATGGCGTAGACGCTGATCGCATACCCCCCGACGGCGCTGAAAAGCCCCCCCACGAAGCTGCCCGCTATGCCGAGGACGGCCGCCTCGTAGATGAACGTTCTCAGAATTTCGCTCCTGAGCGTCCCGATGCTCCGCAGGATCCCGATCTCGTGGGTCCGTTCGGTGACCGAGATATACATCACGTTGAGGATGTTGATCGCGGCGATGATGAGCGAGACCCCCCCGATCGCAAGCAAAAAGACGGTGATCTGGTCGTAGAAATCCTCGTACATGGCGAGCATGTCGCGTGAATCGAAGATGTCCACCGTATCTTCGCGGCGGTTGAGCTGGTCGTCCACCGCCTCCTTCACGGCGTCGATCTGGCCGATGTCCCTGACCTTGATGATCACCATGGCGTATGCGTCGCTGTCGCCGAAGCGGTCACCGTAGTACCCGTCCGAGACGACGATGCCGAAGTCGGGGTTGATGTCCGCCGCGAATCCCCGCTCCTCAAGCACGCCTGCAACCCTGACCCCCTCCCCGTCGAGCTCGATCCGTGATCCCGCCCTGATATCGAATTCATTGGCGAGGAAGCTGCCCACCAGCACCCCGGGCCTGTTCTGGCGCAGCATCTGGCCCTCGGCGATCGTGAGGAGGATGGGGATATCGTCTACATGCATCCCGATGACCCGCACATCGCCGCCTTCGTCGCCCAAGGTAAGCTCCGCCGTTCCCTGCAGTACCGGGATGACCTCATTGCCGCCGGAGACGCGTTCGATCCTGCTGACCGTCTCCGGGCTCAATGACGCCTCGACGATCGACCGAGGGTCGCCGGCGATATCCGTGCTCACTGCCACGTGAGGGGTGATGACCAGCGTGTCGCCCACGTCGGTGATCACGTTGGCCACGAGCAGGTTGATACTGTTGCCCATGATCCCGAGGGAGGCGATTGCGAAGACGCCGATGACGATGCCGATGATCGAGAGCATGGACCGTATCCAGTGCCGCCTCAGGTTCCGCACGGCGATGTTGACGAACAGCATGGGCATGATTCCTGCAGCGTCCCGCATGAAATGCGGGCGATCAGTTGATAGAAGGAGCCCATCGGATAAAGCGATTCTTATGCCGGGTTCAGGATGCCCTGCTGGTGCATGCGCCCGTGGTTGCATATACCCCTGTGCCGGATAATACCCCGGGGTGCGGCACACAAACACGCTGCCGCCGGATCACGGACAACCAGACCGTCCGGATCACCGATGATCCCGGCGACCCGGTGAACCCCGCGGTCTCGGGTTCTGTGGTGGTGTGGCAGGACAACCGCAGCGGCAATCTGGAGATCATGTGGAGCCGGCCGTCACCGAGGATCTCGTCGTCTGAACCGGCGATACCAGCGGTACGCGGAGCATTCGCGCTGCGCTCCGGCAGCGGTTCCTCACGCGCGAAGCCCATTCTCCTCCAGCGAAAACGACCGCCCCTCTCCCTCCATTTTCGCATGGGTCTCATGGCGGTGGCACCACAAGCCTCTCTACCCCTTTTTTCGTACCGGGTACTGGATCTCGGTGAGCAGGTCCTCCTCGGGGGTGATGCCCGGGTCGTTGAGGTAGAGTTCCCTCGGGGGACCTGCGCTCTCGAACTCCCTTTCCTGCAGGTACTCGAATATCTTCGTGTGGGCCATCCCGAGCGTGTGATAGGGTCCCCGGTGGAGCGCAGAGACGACGGTCGCCGCGGGGATGATCTTCACCACGATTGCCGGATTGCGCACGGTCACCGTGCCGGATATGGGCAGGAACACCTCCACAAGGCCCCCGTGCTCATCGCAGTCCTCGCCGATGTATACCGAACCGATGGGCCCCGTTGCCTTCACGCCCTGTCGCACGTTCTCCGGTGTTGCCATCTCCTCGCAGATCTGGCCGATGAGCGAGGTCAGCAGTTCATGGTACGGTCCTTCGCCCCGGATGGTGAGGGCCCGTGTGGCCGGGATGTCCTCGATCTTCCATGCTTCAAGATGCATACTGAACAACTCCAGAAATGGGTCCTCTGCTGCGAGGATCCGCTCGACCATCTCGAGCCGCCGGATCTCGGCGCGAGTTGCCCGGAGCCGCTCGGCAAGGAGCGTTCTGACCTCCGGGTCGTCGGTGTGCTTCCTCTCGAGAAGCAACGCGATCTCGTCAAGACCGAATCCGAGATCGGTGAGCGCCGCGATCCAGATGCCGCGCTCGATCTGCTGGGCGGAGTAGTAGCGATACCCGGTGCAGATGTCCAATTCTGCCGGCACCAGGAGGTGCTTCTTCTCGTAGCAGTAGAGCGCTTTTCTGGACAGGCGCGTCACTTCCGAAAACCTCCCGATCGGGATCCTCTCGTTCGGCATGGTCACCAATACCATAGTGTGCCGGAGGGCATATGCCTGCGCAGTCTCCCCCGGGGAAAGGTTCGCCGGCCAGCCCGATGCATGAAAACATTTTTATAAATATTTTACTATAGTGGTGCGTGCGCGGGGAATTCCAAATTTTCGCATTTCAGCGCAAAATCGGGAATTTCGTGGGATATGGGGGTATGATGCAGAACCCGTGACTGGTTCTGCAGGTCCCGTGAGGTTCCGGCACCCGGATCGCTGTGCCTTCGCCGGGCAGCAGGTGTGCATTCCCCGGACTGCATGTTCGCATCGATGCGAACGATGAGTGAGGAACACCGATGATCGAGAACAGATTGATGCTGATACTCGCACTCCTCGTCTGCCTTCCGGGCATACTCTGCGGTGCGGGTTGTGCACTGGAAACGGACGACATTATCATCATCCCTTCGACGGAGATCAACATCATCTCCCAGCAGGGGCAGGTGATCACAGAACAACCGGCACCGCCGCCGGACGGGGAGCTGACCGTGTTTGCGGATGTGGCCCTGGTGGTCGACAGTTCGGGGAGCATGCTTGAAAACGATCCCGATAATCTCCGCATATCCGCTGCGAAATTGTTCGTGGATCTCTCGGATAACGAAGACCAGGTCGCGGTGGTCGATTTCGACCGCGATATCAGGATCTGGGCGATCCTCTCGAAGGTGGGAGGAAACCGCGAGTTATTGAAGGACGCGATCGATCTCATCGACTCGCTGGGCCAGACGAATATCGGCGGGGGGCTCTATGCAGGCTATATGCAGATCGACACCCGCGGCATCGAGGGGCGGGGAAAAGCGGCGGTGTTGCTCACGGACGGGTTCCATAATACCGGCACCGATCCCCGCCTCGTGACACCGCTCTACACGAAAGCGGAATGGCCGGTGTATACCGTCGGCCTTACCGGGGATGCCGATACGAAGCTGCTCGCCGACATCGCAGAAAAGACGGGAGGCCGCTATTACCCGGCGCCCACCAGCCAGGCACTCCTCGATATCTACAGCCGCATCAAACAGAGCATCAAGGGGCAGGACCTGATCGAGTCCGGCGAGGGCACCGTCGAGGCCGGCCAGGTGATCCAGAACACGGTCTATATCGACAATTCGGTCACGGTGGTTGAATTCACCCTGATCAAGCAGGATATCGACATCGACTACATCATCTTCGCACCGGACGGCACGCCGGTTGAGCGTGATCCCTCCAGCCCCACCGGCACCACCAGCCCCGATATCACCTACATCTCTTCCGATGTCTACCATATCTACCAGGTGAACAACCCGGTGAGCGGGACATGGACGATCGAGATCGATGCCGGGGACGTGAGCCAGACCACGATATACAACCAGAATATCGCCGTCTCCTCCGAGATCAAAATCAACGTCACCGCCGACAGCTACCGGTATGTCTATTCCGAAGATGTCGGCCCCGAACCGGTGATCCTCACCGTCCAGGTGAATGAAGGCACCACCGGCGTGGCGGGCGCGGAGGTCAGCGCCGAGATCACCCTGCCCGATAAGAGCATCGACACGCTCGTCTTCGATGACCGGGGCGGGGGAGAGTATGAAGCGACGTATACCGGGGCCGAGCAGGAGGGCATCTACCGGGTGGCGGTGAACGCAATGGTTGACGATGTCGTCCGCCGGGAGGTGCTGGAATTCGAGGTAGTCGGTGCTGCGGAGGAGCCGGCCGTCGAGCCCCTTGAGGCAGATTTCGTGGCCGATGCGACGGCAGGCCCCGCCCCCCTTGCTGTGCAGTTCGCCGACACCTCGACCGGGGACCCGGCGTCGTGGGAATGGGACTTCGGCGACGGCAGCACCTCAAATGAGCAGAACCCGGCCCACAGCTTCGCATCCCCCGGCGCCTACACGGTCACCCTGACCGTTGCGGCGGACGGGGAGACGGACAGTGCCTCGATCGAGGTGACGGTGGCAGAACCCGCGGCGCCACCCGAAGAGACGCCCGAGGAAACACCGGAAGAGACGCCGGAAGAAACACCCGAGGAGACGCCGGAAGTCACTCCTGAGGTCACCCCCGAAGAGCCTCCCGTGGTACCCCTGAACGCAAGTTTCGCGGCGAATACCACGGCCGGGCCCGCACCCCTCGCCGTGCAGTTCAACGACACCTCGACGGGCGATCCGGTCTCGTGGCTGTGGGACTTCGGCGACGGCACCACCGCCGCCGACCAGAACGTGACCTCCACCTTCACTATGCCGGGCCTCTACCAGGTGACGCTGACCGTGACCAACGAGACAGGCGATGAGGGGAGCGCGGTGCAGGAGATCACGGTCGAGGAGGCGCCGGAGGAGACGCCGGAAGAAACTCCTGAGGTCACCCCCGAAGTGCCTCCCGTGGTACCCCTGAACGCAAGTTTCGCTGCGAATACCACGGCCGGGCCCGCTCCCCTCGCCGTGCAGTTCAACGAC
>DSDF01000124.1 GCA_011048835.1 Methanoculleus sp.
CCTCCTCCTTGCTGCGGGAGGACATGGTGATGCCCCGACCTTCATTGAAATGCCGTGTCTCCCGCGTGATATCGTGGCCGCGTGCGATCTGGTTCTTCTGGCGGGTGATCTCGAAGGTGAGGGCTTTTTCCACCCCCTTGTAGGAAGAGATGTTCTTGCACTCCACCCGGTTGTGACCCTCGAGGGAGATGTTGGCATCCACGCGGATGGCGCCCTCGCGCTCCCCGTCGAAGACGTCGAGGTACTCCAGCGTGTTGCGCAGCTTGTTGAGGAACCGCCGCGCCTCTTTTGGCGAGCGCAGGTCGGGCTCGGTCACGATCTCGATGAGCGGGATGCCACTGCGGTTGTAGTCGACAAGCGAGTACCCGGCGCGGTCACGCCCGCTCTTGTGGACGAGCCTGCCGGGGTCTTCCTCCATGTGGATGCGCGTGATCCGCACCTCCTTGGGGGTGCCGTCGTCGGCCTCGATCTCGACGACCCCCCGCTCGGCGAGGGGGCGGTCGTACTGGGTGATCTGGTAGCCCTTGGGGAGATCGGGGTAGAAGTAGTTCTTCCGGGAAAACTCGCATTCCTCCGCAACCTCAAGGTTGAGGGCTTTCGCCACCCGGAGCGCGTACTCCACCGCCTTTTTATTGACCCGGGGGAGAGCGCCGGGAAGGGCGAGGCAGACCGGACAGACATGGGTGTTGGGCGGATCGTCGCGGTAGTCGGTGGAGCAGCCGCAGAAGAGCTTGGTTGCGGTGTTCAGCTGGCAGTGGATCTCCAGCCCGATGATCACATGCATGCCGATCCCTCCTGCTCGAAGGCGAATGCCACATCCACCACCACCTCGTCGGCAAAGTGGCGGCCGATGATCTGCAGGCCGACCGGCATGCCCTGCACCCTGCCGCAGGGCACCGAGATGGCCGGGACCCCGGCGAGGTTCGCCGGTACCGTGAGGACGTCGGAGAGGTACATCGAGAGCGGGTCCGACTTTTCCCCGAGCCGGAAGGCAATGGTTGGCATCGTGGGGCCGGCGATCACGTCCACGGACTTGAGCACCCGCAGGAAATCTCGGCGCACGTTCTCCTTCGCCACCTGTGCCTTGGCGTAGTACTTTCCGTAGTAGCCCGCCGAGAGGGCGAACGTGCCGAGCATGATGCGCCGCTGCACCTCATGCCCGAAATGCTCGCTCCGGAACTCCTGGAACTCATCATGCCAGGATCGCTTCGTCCCGACGCCCGGGCCGTAGCGCACGCCGTCGAACCGCGCGAGGTTCGAGCTGGCCTCGCTGGTGCAGGTCACATAATAGGCGGCGAGGGCGTATTCCATGCTCGGGATGCTGCACTCCTCGACGGCCGCGCCCGCACCTTCGAGGGTGGCAATGGCGTTGCGGACGCATTCTGCCACCGCAGGGTCGACGCCCTCCCCGAAGTATTCGGCCGGAACGCCGATCGTCATGCCCCTGATCTCGCCCGAGAGGGCATGCGTATACGGGCGGTCGTAGGAGGTCGAGTCACGCGCATCGTACCGGCCGATGACCTCCATGAGCGTCGCAACGTCGGCAACGCTCCGGCCCATCGGGCCGATCTGTTCGAGCGAGTTAGCGTAGGCGATGAGGCCGTAGCGCGATACGCGCCCGTAGGTCGGCTTGAGGCCCACGATGCCGCAGAACGCCGCGGGGCAGCGGATCGATCCGCCGGTGTCGGTGCCGAGCGCCATCGGCACCATGCCGGCGGCGACGGCGGCCGCGCTCCCTCCCGACGACCCGCCGGGAACGCGGGCGGGGTCGTGCGGATTGGTGGTGGGGCCGAAGCCGCTGTTCTCCGTGGTCGTCCCCATGCCGAACTCGTCCAGATTGGTCTTGCCGACAATCACCGCACCAGCTTCTCGCAGCAGTTCGACGACGTTGGCATCGTAGGGCGGGATGTAGCCTTTGAGGATCCTCGACCCGCATGTCGTCTGCATGCCCCGCGTGGAGATGTTGTCCTTGACGGCGACGGGGATGCCGGCAAGCCTGCCGTCCCCGAAGGCCGCGGATTCCACGCGGGTGATGAAGGCGTTGTGGCGGTCTGCGGCGTCGAAATGATACGTTCCCGCCACTACATCACCCTCGGGCCCTTGATGAACGTATCTTCCGTGGAACCTGCATTGGCCAGTATATCCTCGACGGGCAGCGAGGGGCGGACCTTGTCCTCGCGAAAGACATTGACGAGGTCGGCGCGGCCCTCTCCTGCGGCCTCCACCCGGTCGAGGACGTCGAAATATTCAAGGATGGCATTGAACTGGACGGTAAATTCCCCCAGTTCCTCTTTTTCGATGCGGATATCTGCCAGTTTTGCTATGGATTCAACTTCCCTCTCTGAGATCATCAGTCAGCCCCGCGAACATGAATTAAGTACCCTTGTACCGACTTTGTATAACCGTTTCTGCGTGCCAGCATACGGATTGTCTTCCAGACGCCACTCCCGTACTGCATGGCCTTCTTCTCATAAAATGCCATGGAATGGGGTAAATAGCGCTCTGCAGTCCTCCTGAGGGGTTGTTTGCGCACGCCTCCCTGCACCTTTTCGGCCGCGGGAATCGCGCGGGCAGCGCGCACCACCCGGACATCGGCGTAGGGCAGCGAAAAGAAGGTGCCGTGGAGGCCCGCCACGGCCTGATCGCGTGCCACCTGCGCTGGAAGATCGGCGATATCGCGGGCGAGATCCCCGGCGAGGTCGGCGGACGCAAGATAGCGTGCGTAGCCGCCGAACAGCTCGTCCGCCCCCTGCCCGGCGAGGATGCGCCGGTGCCCGTGGATGTTCGCCCATTCGGCCACAAAGTAGAGGGTGGTGGCAATGGCGGCATCGACAGGAGTGAGCCGGGGGATCACCGGCACGACGCGGCGGAGGGCGTCTTCGATCCGTTCCTCGTCGACGAGCACGGTCGCGAGGGGGAGGTCCAGTTCGTCCGCCACCTCCCGTGCCCGGCACACATCGTGCGACCCCGGCAGCCCGACCACCACGCAGGGGCGCCGTGCAAGGCAGGCCACCAGCGCCGAATCCACCCCGCCCGAGAGGGCGACCGCGCCCTCATCGCTCCGCAGCCGCACCGCCTCGGCAACGGCCTCATCGAGCGGCATCGCGGCGACGGGAGGATTGATATGCCCCCGCACCGCGCCGTCGCAGAGCACCGTGCCTGCCGGGCAGCCCTCCCCCGGCACGATCCCGAAATGATCGCGTGCGCTGCAGCCGTCCCACCGGAAGAAGAATTCACCCCCGCAGGAGCAGAGCGCCTCCATATCGTGGCGGGCCATCCGCTCGATCTCGGATTCATCGAGGCGCACGCCCCCCCGCTCCACCCAGCCAGTGATCTCCATGGCATCACCGGACCTGCCGACTTTCCGGCACGTCTGCTCTCATTGTTGATCACCGGAGAGCATGAACCTGCCCGCACGCATGGGGGTCACAGGGGTTGCGGGACAAGGAGGAGGATCACGGAGAGGTTGTGGGCGATGGCGAATGCATAGAACCCGATGATCACCGCCAGCAGGTACAGACCCGATCCTTCGATTCTGGTTTCGAGAAAGGAGGTGGTGAGGGCAACAAACAGCAGCACCATGCCTTTGACCGCCGTGTGCATGCCGGGGTGCTCCACGACCCCTGCCATGAACACGTTCAGCTCGGATGCGCCGCAGGAGAGCGCCAGCGTGGTGGTGACAATATCGAGACCGAACAGGATGCATACGACAAGGATCCCCACCACCAGTACCGCTCTCATCACATCACAGAGAACTATACTCCACGAGGACATTATTATAATTATTGCAGTATATAATTCGGTGTGCGCAGGAATTACCCGTATACATGTATTCGAAAGCTCGATTATCACAGTACACGATCACAAACGATAATCCGTAACCAAAAACTATTTAAATAATATTGCCCCAGACATTTTTGGGGAGTTCCACACAGAACAATAGACGGTTCATCCTCCTCCATGCAATGCCGATCAGGCGTCGAGACCCGGAACATCATACAACCTACTCCCATACCGCCAGAATAGGGCGGGACGGTGCACAACCGCACGAAAACTCCGCACCGCTCTCCCCGCACCATGCGATGGGTCTCGCATGCGACACGAGCACCTGACCGACGCATTGCACAGAACCTTCACGTCAAAGGTGCTTTCCACACTCCCCTGACACGCACCTCTTTTTCCCGCCGTTCCGCAGCAGATGGGATCTCCCGGAGCGATGCCTCCCCGCACCCCGGCACAGCATTGTCGCGACGTCAGGTGCGGCGGCAGAGGGGGGCGAGTTTGGTGACGAGGCGGTCCACCTGCCCGACCGCGGTGCCGATGTAGGCATCCGGCTCCAGCAGATCGGCGATCTCCTCCGGCGTGGTGAGCGCGGCAACCCCGGGATGGGCGCCGAGGATGTCGGCCAGCGGGCGCTGGTCGCGCAGCGCCTGCATGGAGGCGACCCGCACGGTCTCGTGGGCCTCCTGCCGGTCCATGCCCCGCCGGGTCAGCTCGATCATGACCGATTCGGCCATGTTCACGCCCTGCAGGAGCATGAGGTTTCTGCGGATGGCATCTTCGTGGATCACGAGGCCCTCGAGCACCCCCGCCATCACCGCGAGCAGGTGGTCGCAGAGCACCGAGGCTTCGGGAAAGAGCACCCGCTCGCAGGAGCTGTTGGTGAGATCGCGCTCGTCCCAGAGGGTGTTGTTCATGAGCGCCGGTTCGACGGCGGCGCGGACGATGCGGGCAAGCCCGCAGACCTGCTCGCTCTTGATGGGGTTTCGCTTGTGCGGCATGGTGCTCGAGCCGACCTGCTTTTCCCCGAACGACTCCTCGAGCTCGCCGATCTCGCTGCGCTGCATCATGCGGATCTCCACCCCGATCTTATCGAGCGTCGTCGCCACGTTCGCAAGGAACATGAAATATTCGGCATAGCGGTCGCGCTGCACGATCTGGTTGGAGACATCGACCGCGGTAAGGCCGAGATCCGCCATCATCGATGCCATGACCGCCGCCCCCTTCTCCCCGAGCGCCGCCTGGGTGCCGACGGCACCGGTCATCTGGCCGACCGCCACCCGCGGGCGCATCTGCCGCAGCCGCTCGATGTGCCGGGCGACCTCGCTCGCCCAGATGGAAAATCGCAGCCCGTAGGTCGTGGGCACGCCGATCTGGCCGTGCGTGCGTCCCGCGCAGACGAGGTGGCGCGTCGCTTCGCTCCTCCTGAGCAGGATCGAAAGGAGCCTGCAGAGCCTGTCCTCCAGCAGCGCAAGGCTCTCTTTGATCTGCAGCCCCGTGGCGGTATCGAGAATGTCGTTGGAGGTCGCCCCGTAATGGACCCACCGTCCCGCTTCGCCGCTGACCTCGGTGATGGCCCTGACCACGGCCATCATGTCATGGTGGATCTCCGCCTCGATCTCTTTGGCGCGGTCGAGCGATGCGGACGGGGCGCGCGCCTCGATTGCGGCCGCCGCATCGGCCGGGATGAGCCCGTGTTCGGCCTCCGCCTTTGCCAGCGCCACTTCGGCGGCAACAATGCACCTGAATCGGTTGTCTTCATCCCACACGGCCCGCATCTCGGGGGTGCCGTACCGGAAATCGATGGGGTGGATCGCCATATGAGAACATGGTTGGCGTTCACCGCTAAAAATACGAGCGCCTGCGCCGCAGCGCCAGATTCAAATACCCGGATGCCGATCTCCTCAGTGCCATGGGTGCAGATTTCCGCGATGCGCTAAGGAACTACTACGGCGGCCTTATTGGCATCGCCGTCTACCTTGTCGTCACGGCGGGAGTGTCCTTCGCGGCATTCATGGCCGCGTTCGGCAACCCCACCCCCGCCGCGGAGGCATTACTCGATCTCGCCGCTATCTACTTCACGGTGGCGCGTCCCCTGTGGATGATCCCCATCGCCTACTTCCTCGGCGGGCTTTTTATCCGAAAAAAATAGAGGCGTCGGACCGTGTCCTGCCGCTACCGCCCGCAGCGGCCGAGCACCTGCGCGGCAAGATCGCGCACCGCCGCACGGGCACCGCTCCCTTCGCCGACCCATGCCACCGGCGCCCCCCGCAGGTCCGCGTCCTCCACCGCGGCATCCTCGGGGATTGCGGCCAGCAGGGGGAGCCCCTCTCCCGAGAGGTTCTCTGCAGGGGGTCTTTCCCCTTTGTACCGGTTGACAACGAGATACATGGGCGTCGTTCCGAGGCCGAGCGATACCGCGAGGTCACGGATCCGCCGCGCCGTGCGCAGTCCCCGCTTGCCGGGGTCACTGACGATGAGCAGGATATCGGGACGCCGGACGGTGCCACGGGAGATGTGCTCAAG
>DSDF01000118.1 GCA_011048835.1 Methanoculleus sp.
CCAAGATGTTGGATGTATTCGGCGATACGGATCCTCGCGAGGTTCTCCGAACGGTAGAGCTCCTCGTGGATCATCGCGATCGAAAAAACCCGGTTCCTGCAGTCCCGCAGGGCATCAAGGGCCTGCTGGTCCTCGATCCGCATTGACTGCAGTTTGAGAATGCTGGCGATGACCTGCAGGTTGTTCTTCACCCGGTGGTGGATCTCCTTAATGAGGGTCTCCTTGATTTTCAGCGATTCCAGCATCTGCTGCTGCTTGGTGATCCGCTCGCTGATATCGTTGTAAATAGCGATGATCTCCTCGGAGGGGAGAATGTAGATATAGTATTCCCGCCACTGCCGTATGCCGCCCTTTTCGAATGCCATCAGGGGAACAGAACGCGGTTTGCCGGTTTTCCAGACGAAGGACATTGCATCGTGAAGTTCCTGGCCCGCGGCGCAGGAGTAGACCTCGGGGATGCGTTTGCCGACAATGCTGGCCTTCTTCTCCCCCTCGATCATCTCACCGGCATAGTTGATGTCCATCACGACGAAGTCCCTGCCCCCCTGCACCGCCCCGAAGATCACACCGCCGCAGTTCATGCGGTAAAAGAGCGTCCGAAACTGCGCCTCCCTCCCCTTGAGCAGTTTTACCCTGCGCACCTTGTCGGTGATGTCCTGGTAGACGCCCGTCATCGTGGTCGCTGTGCCGTCATCGTCCCGCTCGATCACCTTCCCGCGGATTTCAATCCATATCCACTGGTTGTCCTGCCGGCGAAACCGGCACTCGGTGTCGAGGTACGCTTTCTTCCCGGCAGCGTGGTCCGCGGCCGCTTTCATAAGGCGCGGGAGGTCTTCGGGGTGAATGAAATCGTCCCATGTCCCCGACACAAAGTCGGCCGCCCGTGCCTCATCCCCGGGAGCGCGGGCGCTGCAGGTTACCGTGCCGTCTCTCATGTCCCAGCCCCATACGGAGAGATGCGCACTCTCGATTGCCAGGGCGAGACGCTCCTCGCTCTCCTGCAGCGCACGCTCGGCTTCCCGCCGCTTACCGATGTCGACCGCAATCCCCCGCAGCCCCACCGCGGTCCCCCCCTGGAGGATGGGGCGGGTGAAGAGCGCCATGGGGAACGTGGAGCCGTCCCTGCGAAGTGCCGTATACTCGTTGTCTCCCACCGACACATCGCGCAGGCCCCACCAGATTTGCTCCTTCGCCCGCTCTCTGTCCCGCGGCGCGACCAGCGCGAGCGCGTTCAGCGGGGCAGCAAGATCCTCGTTTGTAAGCCCGAACGCCTCCAGGCCGGTTTCATTGAGATAGACCAGACCACCCTCCCGGTCCATTTCCATGACCGGCTGGGGCAGCTGATCGGCGAGTTCACGAAATCGAGCCTCGCTGTCCAGAATGCGCTGGAATTTCTGCGCCTTTTCATAGCAGCGGTGAATGTGGCGCAGGAGATCGGCGAACCGGGCCGTGGGATCCCGCCCCCGCACAAGATATGCATCCGCCCCCCCGTTGAGTGCCTCGCACAGTGGCCCTTCGCCCCCCTTCGCGGCAAAGAAGATGAACGGCAGGTCGGGATCCAGAGCACGGATGCTTGTCAGGAGGACGACCCCCCCCATCTCCTGCATGGCATAGGCGGAGACGATAACATCAAAAGTCCGGGTTGCGATGAGATCGATGGCTTTTGCGGGAGAGTTGAGGGTTTCTACCAAGATGTTACCCGCATCTTCGAGAAATGCCCGTGAGAGTTCCAGAAACGCGGGATCTTCATCCACCATCAGCACATGTATCATCAGCCGTTCACCGAATTCCGCCGACCGGGGCGCCCGTACTGCCCTGGAGAATGATGTTCTCTCAATTCATAAAATAGCGTCGTTTTTCTCCTCGAATGTGAGAATACGATGCGGGATTGAGGCGGTGGATGAAAATGGACCGATCTCAGGCAATGATCCTCGTCCCGGCCCTTCCCTCGAGCGCCTGCTCCACCAGATCAAGCGAGGTGATGATCGCGGCCGTTCCGCCGCCCTCCACGAACCGCGTGCACGCCCGGATTTTGGGTGCCATGCTTCCCTCCGCGAACTGTCCCTCGGCAAGCCACCTGCGCACGTCCCGCACGCTAACGTCGGCTAACAGCCGCTGCTCCGGGGTGCGAAAGTAGAGGTACGCCCCCGGCACGTCGGTGAGGATGAGCAGGATATCCGCCCCGATCGCCGTCGCAAGCTTTTCTGCCGCAAGATCCTTGTCCACCACCGCCTCGATACCCCGCAGGGCCCCCTCCGCGGTCCGATAGACCGGGATGCCTCCGCCACCGGCAGCGATCACGATGAACCCCTCACGACAGAGTGCACCGATGGAGCGGCGCTCGATGATGTCCAGCGGTTCGGGAGAGGGGACGACACGGCGAAACCGTGCATCGCCGCTCCCCGTCTCGTGCATGGTCCACCCGTGCTCGACACCGTGGGCGTCCGCCTCTTCCCGGGTAAAATACGGGCCTATCGGCTTGGAAGGGCGCGCAAACGCAGGATCGAGGGGGTCGACCCGCGTCTGGGTGATGATGGAGATCACCGGCCGCGCGATCCCGCGGGCGCCGAGGGCGTTTTCCATGCTCTGCTGCAGCATGTACCCGAGCATGCCCTGGCTCTCGGCCCCGCAGACATCGAGCGGCATGCGGGGCAGCATATCCGCCGCACATTCGTTTTTGAGGAGGATATCTCCCACCTGCGGCCCGTTTCCGTGGGTGATGAGGAGTGTTTCCCCGCGGGCCACCAGGTCCGCCAGCCGGGCGACGGCGGATCGCACGTGGGCGAACTGCTCCTCCGCCGACCCTTCCTCCCCCCGCTGGAGAATGGCATTGCCGCCGAGAGCGACGACGATCTTCATGCATTCCTGTATTCTCGCCGACCTCTTGAAGCCACCCGGTTTCATAACCATTATGCCATGCCATGGCGTACCATACATTAGAATGTTCTGGAACAACCATATGGAGACGCTTTCCGGTGCCGAACTCGCCGCGCTCCAGCTCAAACGGCTGCAGTGGACGGTTCGCCAGGCGGAAAAGGTCCCGTTTTATCGGGCGCAGTTACGGGAGGCAGGCGTGGGCGCCGACGACATCCGGTCGATCGACGATGCCGTGCACCTCCCCTTCACCCGCAAACAGGACCTGCGGGAAGGGTATCCGTTCGGCTTTTTCGCCGTACCCCTCAAGCAGGTCGTGCGGATCCACACCACCTCGGGCACCACTGGCAAGCCTACCGTGGTCGGCTACACCCGGCAGGACCTGGAGAACTGGGCGGACCTGATGGCGAGGGACCTGACCATGGTCGGGCTTACCGATGACGATGTATTCCAGAATGCGCTCGGGTACGGCCTTTTTACCGGCGGGCTCGGCTTCCACTACGGCGCTGAGAAGATCGGGATGACCGTCGTCCCGAGCGCAACGGGCAATACGAAGCGCCAGATCGAGATGATCGAGGATTTCGGGGTGACCGCCATCAACAGCACCCCGAGCTACGGCATGCGGCTCGCCGAGGTGGCGGAGGAGATGGGTGCCGAACTGGATTCGCTGAACGTGGGCATCTTCGGGGCCGAACCCTGGTCCGACAACATGCGAAAGGAACTCGAGGAACGCCTTGGCATCACCGCATACGACTCCTACGGCATGAGCGAGATGTACGGGCCCGGGGCGGCATTCGAGTGCGAAGAAAGAAACGGCCTGCACTTCTGGCATGACAGTTACTTCCTCGAGATCATCGATCCAGAAACCGGCGAGGTGCTGGGCCCGGGGGAGAGGGGCGAACTGGTGGTCACCCCGCTCGTCAAGGAAGCGATGCCCCTGATCCGCTACCGCACCGGCGATATCACCATGCTCATGGAGGACCGCTGCCCCTGCGGGAGGGGCCAGAAGATCGCCCGCATCATGGGACGTAGCGATGACATGCTCGTGATCCGGGGGGTGAATGTCTTTCCCTCGCAGATCGAGCATGTCCTGCTCTCCCTGCCCGAAGTGGGCGAACAGTTTATGGTTTATATAGACCGGAAGCACCATCTTGATGAAATGAGAATCGAGGTCGAAATCAACCGGGAGTGCTTCAGCGGGGAACTCAAGGACCTCGCCAGGCTGCAGGCACATGTTGCCGGAGCGCTCCGGGAAACGCTCGGACTGCGCACCAGCGTGACCCTGGTCGAACCGGGATCGCTGCCGCGGTTTGAGGGAAAAGCAAAACGCGTGATCGACCGGAGAGGTGAGGTCTGGTGAAAACATGGGACCCCAGAATCGAGGAGATGCCGCAGGACGAGCTGAAGAAACTGCAGTACCGGCTGCTAAAAACCCTTGTATACCGGCTGTACAGTTTTTCCGCGTTCTACCATGAGCGCATGAAGGACGAGGGGGTTCACCCCGACGACATTAAAAGCCTTGAAGATGCCAGGAAACTGCCGTTTATGACAAAAAGCGACCTTCGGGACAACTATCCCGACCGCATCTTCACCGCGGCGAGGGACGAGCTCGTTCGCTACCATGTCTCCTCGGGGACGACCGGCAAACCGACTGTCGTGGGCTACACCTCGCACGACCTCGACCTCTGGACGACGTCGCTGGCGCGGTCTCTCACCGCCTGCGGCCTCGGGCGGGGAGATGTCATCCAGGTCTCCTACGGGTACGGCCTCTTTACCGGCGGGCTCGGCATGCACTACGGTGCAGAGCGCATCGGGGCGACCGTGGTGCCCACCAGCGTGGGAAACACCGAACGCCAGATCGAGCTGATGCAGGACCTGGGCGTCACGGCGATTGCCTGCACCCCCTCCTACCTCATCCACATCGGCGAGGTCGCCGAAACGATGGGCGTCTCCCTCCAGAACGACACCGATCTCCGGGTGGGCATCCTCGGTGCGGAGCCATGGTCCGAGCAGATGCGGGACCGGATCTCCAGTCAGCTCGGGATCCGGGCCTACGATATCTACGGCACGAGCGAACTCTCCGGGCCGATGTTCTGCGAGTGCACCGAACAGCAGGGCATCCACATCTGGGGCGATATCGCACTTACCGAGATCGTCGACCCGGACTCGGGGGAACCGCTCGATCCCGGGGAGAAGGGCGAACTCGTCTTCACCATCCTCCAGAAGGAGGCGCTCCCCATGATCCGGTACCGGACCGGCGACATCACCTCGCTTGACGTGGCGACCTGCGCATGCGGGCGGACGCACCCGCGCATCGGCAGGATCCAGGGCAGAGTGGACGACATGCTCATCATCAGGGGCATCAATGTCTTCCCCTCGCAGATCGAGCACGCGCTGCTGACCATCCCGGAGGTGGGACAGCATTTCCAGATCGTGGTCGACCGGAAGGGCGCGCTCGACACCCTGCTCGTCCGCGTCGAGGTGGGCAGGGATGCCTTTTCTGACAAGATCACCGACCTGATGACCATCAAGGAGACGGTGGCCCACCGGCTGAAAAACACCCTCAATGTGAACGTGGGGGTGGAACTGGTCGAACCGGGTTCCCTGCCGCGGTTCGAAGGCAAAGCAAAGAGAGTGATCGACAGGAGAGTGCTTTAAGATGGAGAAGAAAAGCGAGTATGTCATTAAACAGATCTCCGTGTTCTCGGAGAACCGCCCCGGCCGTCTTGCGGCGATCGCGGAAGCGCTCAGGAAGGAGAAGATCAATATCTTCGCCTTTTCCATAGCCGAGGCGAACGGGTTCGGGGTGGTCAGGGCGCTGGTGGATAACCCCGAACGGGCGCACGAAACACTGACCGACATGGGATTCATGGTCTCGTTTACCGACGTGATCGCGGTGAAAATGCGGGATGAGCCCGGAGGGCTCTACGAGACGGCCCGCATTCTCGGCGATGCGGGCGTCAACATCGAGTACAGCTATGCCTACAGCGGCAAGGACGCCGCAGTGCTCGTACTGCGGGTCGACCAGGCGGAAGAGGCGATCGAGCGGATCATCGAGCACGGCGGTGAACTGCTCAGCAGGTCGCTCTTCACCTGAACTTATTTTTTCTCCCACTTCAGGAGTTCGCTGACGGCGGAGAGGGTGCTGCCGCGCCGGATCTCTTCCCGGATGCGCTCCTCGGTCTTC
>DSDF01000075.1 GCA_011048835.1 Methanoculleus sp.
GAGGACCGGGCGACCAGGCAGCAGTTCTGGAACGAGCAGTGGGCGCAGTACTTCGGGTCGGTGGACAACCCCGAGTTCGTGGTGCTCACCTTCGTGCCCACGACCATCGAGTACACCGACCCGGCCGCCGGCACCACGGAGGTCTGGGAGAGGGAGGCGATGGCGGCGGCCCGCTGACACCACCGGTCACCATACTGTGTTCGAACAGCACCCATTTTTCCCCCCCCGGAGGGCGGGGCGGTCCTGCCCGAGACGTGCGCACCTGCACACCCGCCGATTGCATCGTCGCTCAAAAACGCGGTGAGCACCGGGATCCCTGCCCGCATTGATTAACAGTAATGGTAATCACCAGAAGGCTATTTTATATACCAGTATTTCCGATATGCAGACAAAGGACGGTGATCGAATGGCATGGGACGACGTAGTATTTGGCACCCTCACCGGGGGGCTGTACAATCTCGGGAAAACCGCGTACAAAGCGGGGAAAGCGGCAGACCAGGCAGGGGACGCGGTCGAGGAGATCGCGGACAGCGTGGGCGAGGCGCTCAGCATCATGGGCGAGACCTTCACCGAGCTGGCAGACGATCTGGGCTCCTTTATCAATGAACTGGAGGATCTCCTCACCACCGAGCGGGTGGTCCCCCGGAGCGACGACGAACTCTGGGACGAGGAACTCACCCGCCTGAACCTCCTCCGGCAGATGCAGGCGGAGCTGACCGAAGAGCTGGCATCGTTCGGCGAGATCCAGGCCCCCGCCACGTGGTGGGACTGGCTCTCCTTCGACTGGGGGGAATACAAGGAGTACATGAAGGTGCTCGGCAGGCTCAACGTGGTCAACACCGCCATCAGGGAGATCCTCTACCAGGAACCGGGCGTGATCCCGGCGGCGATCTATGACTTCAAGGAGGTCCTCGCGCGGTTCAATACGATGGAACAGCCCCGCATCGAGGCCATCATGGATGCCACCGAGGATTCCATGGAGACGGCCGGGGACATCCTTGCCGAGGTGCACAAGCTCTTCGTGGTCACCCGGTGGAAACCGGCCGGCGATCTCTCCCCCGCACAGCAGGGCGAGCTGGACCGGCTGGAGGCTGCGAAATCCGTCTACGACGTGCTGATCGACAGAAATCTGCATATTGCCGAGCAGCTGCGCGGCCCCCTCGTCAGGGTGCACCCGGAGGAGTTCATGCTTCCCGCCGCAGCGCCGCGGGCCTGGAAAGCGGATATCATCGCATCGACGGCGGCGGGAACGGCCAGGGACACCGGGGCGGTGCACAAGCCCGTGGCACCAGGCATCCCCGCGGCGGAGGCATCTGCCGGAGCGGTGGAGAGGGGGCTTGCCGCGAAGGCGGGCATCAGCACAAACAAACCCGCACCAGTTCTGCACGCGCCACTGCTGGCCGGAATCGTGAAGGAAAAAGCCCTCGTCACGCGGCCCGTGGCCGAGACCCTGGGGTTCTTGACCAGGAACGCGGAGATCAGCGCCTACCTCGGCAGCCACACCACGGTCACCGGAAGGATCCGCTACCTCGAGCGGGAGCGGCACAAGATCGAGAGGGCCATCGCCCGGATCCGGTGGGTGAAGGTCGAGGAGCCCGGCGTGATCCCCCTGGCGCTGGACGAGGTGCACAGGACGATCGCCCGGTTCCGGGCCGAGGAGCAGCCCCGCCTCGAAACAACGATGGACTCCGTCAATGCCGCCCTTGCGAGGTTCACTGCCGAAGAGCAGCCGCGGATCGAGATGATCCTCGACAGCGTGAACGAAACGGTGTCCGAGTCACAGAAACTCCTCGAAAATGTCAACGAATCGCTGGATAAATCCCAGGGGTGGCTCGATTTCCTCGCCGCCTACCGCACGCCCATCCTGGTGATCTGCGGCATCGGCGGCGTGCTGGCCTTCGCCATCATGGCAGCGCTCCTCGTGGTGCTGGTGAAACTGGCGATCACCTTATAAGAGGGCTATCTGCACCGGCCCTCCCCGTTCCGGGGTGCAGAAAGGCTGCGGGTGAATGCTGCGCACGGCGAAAAAAAGCGCACCAGGACGACGTGGTTTCGTTCGTGATGCCCCGCACGGCGCTGCGCGCTGCCGTCGAGAGGTCCTCAGCAAACCGGTAAGGGCAGGCCATTGGCGAAGGTTAACCTTATCACCGACGAGCGCCACCGGGAAGCATACGGAGGAATGGATGCGATGAACGAGTTTATCGATGTCGGCGCCGCGGATCTGCTGGCGGACGGCGCCATGGCGACGGTCCAGGCAGGGGAGCGCGAGGTCCTCCTCGCCAGGGTGGGCGACCGCTACTATGCCGCCGAACCGCGCTGCCCCCACATGCGGGGGGAGCTCTCGAAGGGTACCCTGGAGGGGACCATCGTCACCTGCCCCGTCCACCATAGCCGCTTCGACCTCGCAGACGGCCGCGTGGTCCGCTGGACGGACTGGCCGGGGATCCTCGTCTCCATGGCAACGGTCATCCAGCCCCCCCGCCCGCTCGCCGTCTACGAGGTGAAGGTGGAGGAGGGCAGGGTCCTCGTCGGCGGGGCGCTGCCACGGCCCGCGGAGCCGGTGGCGGCACAGTGAGCGGGGCAGGACGAACGGCCGGCGGGAGCCTGCTGGTGAACACTGTGGATAATCACTAATAGATATCTATAAATACAAGTATGGAGATATCCCTGCGTTGCCGCACGCACACACACATCCATCACAGCATGCCGCCGGAAGAGCGCCCCCTATCCACCTGCGCACACATGAAGGGCACACACTCATACCGGGACGCTCCCGCGGCGCGGGGCACGGACGGCAGCCCCGCCCCCCATGTGCACGCCATCTGCTTGCGGGTCACCGCACCTCCCCCGCAGGGAGATGGCGTGCCGGGCGGAGCGGGGTGGGGCGGCCATTTTCCCGCATACGAGGGGGGACAGGGCGGCACTCCCCCACCATCCACCTCTCTTCTCCGGCGGCCCCGGGCCGCCGTGCAGCACCTGTACTAGCGTCCCCGGGTGTGCCCGGTATTGCACGACGAGCAGCGGCCCGTATGCACGCAGACGGTCCCCCCGCACCGCGTGCACCGCCACCGCCGCTCCTGCTCCTCGAGAAACCACGCCATCCCGTTCGCCCGGATCCTGCGCAGGTTGTTGATCATGCTCATCCCGTACTGCTCGCGGGAGCGCCGGTCGAGCCGCTCCAGGCGGTCGCAGGGAAAGTCCGCGCACTCGAAGCAGAACTCGACTTCGTGGTTTCGCAGCCGCCGGCAGGCCGTCTTCAGGGCCGAGCACCGTTTATCCTTCGCCCGGCACCCCTCGCAGACGGCGGGGCGGCCGGGATGGGCGAGCCATGCCAGATATTTGCTGCAGAGGGCGCAGTTCATGCCGCAGGGGGCGATAAGGCGGGGGTTCATGGCAGCGATAGGAGCATACCTCCGGGGTGCCGTATGCGGTATGGGCCGGCACCCCTGAAATGGCTGGCGGTCGGGATGGCGGGGCGAACCCCCCGGGCCGCAGTCACGAAACCTGTAACACGCCGGAGTTCCTACAGGAATATATGGACACCCCGGTCCCTTCACGCGAGCTGGAAGCCCGCATGCGCCGGTTCAGGGCCCTGATGGACGCGCAGCACCCCGGCTGGCAGATGGCCGCCTTCTTCGGCAAGATCAACCTCTACTACTTCACCGGCACCATGCAGGACGGCATGCTGCTGGTCCCCCGCGACGGCGAGGCGGTGTTCTGGGTCCGCCGGAGCTATGAACGGGCGTGTGCCGAGTCCCTCTTTTCGCCGGTCCGCCAGATGGAGAGTTTCCGGGACGCCGCAGCCGCCACGTCCCGCATCCCGGCCACCGTCCACCTCGAAACGGAGCTGGTGCCCCTCGCCCTGCTGGAGCGGTTCCGGAAGCATTTTCCCTTCACCGACGTGCAGCCGCTGGACGCGACGGTCGCCGACGCGCGGGCGAAAAAAAGCGCCTACGAGCTCGCCTGCATGGAGGAGGCGGGACGCATTCACCGGCACGTGCTCGAGGACTGCGTGCCCGGCCTGCTCAGGGAAGGCATCAGCGAGGCAGCGTTCGCCGCACGGCTGTATGCGGTCATGATCGAGCAGGGCCACCACGGGGTCGCCCGTTTCGGGATGTTCGACACGGAGATCCTGGTCGGCCAGATCGCCTTCGGGGAAAACTCGCTCTACCCGACGTACTTCAACGGCCCGGGGGGCAGCCGCGGGCTGTGCCCCGCCGTGCCCCTCCTCGGCGACCGGGAGCGGACGCTCAGGGCCGGGGACCTGGTGTTCGCGGACGTCGGGTGCGGGGTTGCGGGCTACCACACCGACAAGACCATGACCTACGCGTTCGGCGCACCCCTGCCCGACGAGGCCGTCGAAACCCACGAGCGCTGCCGGGCCATCCAGGACGAGATGGCGGCGATGCTCAAACCGGGGACGGCCCCGTCGGCGATCTACGAGGCCGTCATGGAGGGCCTTGATGCGGCATTCCTCGAGAACTTCATGGGGTTCGGCGACCGCAGGGTCAAATTCCTGGGCCACGGCGTCGGCCTGGTGATCGACGAGCTGCCGGTCATCGCCCCGGGGTTCGATGCCCCCCTCCAGGAGGGGATGGTGTTCGCCCTCGAGCCCAAGAAGGGCATCGCCGGCGTGGGCATGGTGGGGGTGGAGAACACCTACCTTGTCACCCCGGGAGGAGGCCGGAGCCTGACCGGCGGCCATCCCGGGCTGATGCCGGTCTCCTGGGAGCGATCATGACAGCGCAGGACACGGTTCCCACCCTCCGCGAACTCGGCGCACACGGGGAGCAGGAGGCGGCGTTTGCCCGGTATGCCGGTCCGTATATCGCAGGAAGGGTGGCCAGCCGGCACCGGACGGCCTTTGACGTGCTGGTCCCGGGCAGCGCGGTTCGGGTGGGGGTGTCGGGTGCGCTCCGCCGCACGGGCCGGGCCCCGGCGGTGGGCGATTTCGTGGTCATCCTCGACCGGCCGGAGGCCGGCACCCGCATGATCGTGGCCATCCTGCCCCGGCGCACCACCGTCTCCCGCGGGGCGCCGGGCGAGGGCGGCGACGCCCAGGTGATCGCCGCCAATATCGACACCGTCTTTGTCGTGACGGCCGCAGGATCGGATTTCAACCTGCGCCGGCTGGAGCGCTATCTTGCCGTGGTGCATGCCTCGGGGGCGGCCCCGGTGATCCTGGTCAACAAGGCGGACCTGGCCGATGATGCGGAGGCGCTGCGGGCAGAGGCTGCCGCCGTCGCGGGCGGGGTGCCGGTGCTGGCGGTCAGCGCCCTGCAGGGCTCGGGATTTTCCGCGCTGGCGCCGTTCCTGCAGCCCGGGCAGACGGTGGCCCTCATCGGCTCTTCGGGGGTGGGCAAATCAACGATCATCAACGCCCTCATCACGGACGCGCGGCAGGAGACGGGGCATGTGCGGGCCTATGACGGGAAAGGGCGGCACACCACCAGCGTACGCCAGCTCTTCGTGCTGCCCGGGGGGGCCATGGTAATCGACAACCCCGGCCTGCGGGAGATCCCGCTCGGCAGCGCGGCTGCGGGCATCGGGGAGGCCTTCGCCGACGTGATCGGGCTCGCCGCGAGGTGCCGGTACGGCGACTGCCGGCACGAGGGCGAGCCCGGCTGCGCGGTGCGGGCGGCGGTGGAGGACGGAAGCCTCCCGGAGGCGCGGCTCCAGAGCTACCTGCGGCTGGTGCGGGAAGCCGAGTTCCAGGCCGAGAAAGCGGCGATCGGGCTCAAGCGGATGGAGAAGAGGAAGTGGAAGGGAATTGGCGCCGAGGCCCGGCGGTTCCGCGACGACCGGGGCCACTGATATATCGGAGCATGAGGGGCACACCGACTCGCCATTACCCGTTGATGAGAAACGAAAATTACTCCCCCAACCATCACGGGAAGGGGGGATCCGGATATGTCAAAACACCCATTCCATTTTTCAAGGTATTTGCCATCGAATCCACGGATAAAGGGGGGGTGAGAATACTACCATCTCAGGAGAAAAAAAGCGGGTTTGCGAGGAGAACTTCTTTGA
>DSDF01000083.1 GCA_011048835.1 Methanoculleus sp.
CAAAGTAATATGCATTTTCCTTCTCTTTTATGGTTATTGGAGTGAATATATCGCTCCTATCTACTAAAAACGCCGTTTTTAACGTTTTTTCTGCAGGCTGTTTTGCCGGGAGCGACGAATAACTACAAACGCCCGCAGACGTTTCAATATCTATTTGGCATAGGGGGGCATATGTCACTGTATCGCCCAATGATGTCTGATCTTCTCATTTACGGGGTAATTGGCACTCTGACCTTTGCGATCGGACTGCTCGCAGGCTATGTCGCCACGACCGAATATTACCGGCGACGGTTTGTCGTGGTCGCGGAAGGGGTCAGGGATGCCGATTCAATCGAGCCGCTCATCGATGAACTGGAGAGGGAGTCGTGAAATCCATGGAAGGGACTGCCATGCGCTGCCGCGGGGGTGGCGGGCGATGATCGATCCGCTGAGCTATCTGCTCATCAGCGTCACCACGTTCTGCTTTGGCCTTCTGGTGAGTTTCCAGATATCCCATATCTTCTACTGCAGGAAACTCACCAAACTCGCGAAGCGTTGCGTCAATACCGGGACAATCGCCCCGGTTCTGGTGGAGCTGGAAGAGAACAAAAAGGAATGACCTGGTTCCCTTCGGGTGCTGTTATATGGCGTGAGGAGATACCAGTAGGAGGATGAATGTCTGCGTCCTCGCAAGCGGCAGCAAAGGAAACTGCATCTACATCGAAGGTAGCACCGGGGCCCTCCTCGTCGATGCAGGGCTGAGTGGGCGGGAAATCCTCAGGCGGCTTGAGGCCGCAGGTGGCAGCGCCGACCGGATCGAGGCAATTCTCGTCACCCATGAACACACCGATCACATCCGCGGGGTTGATGTGCTCGCCCGCAGACTGGGCCTCCCCGTGGTCGCGACGAGGGGGACGCTCGCCGAATACCTCGATCACCGGCGGGGCTCGAGAAAACCGCTGCAAACCACGGCATGCCGGTGCGGAGAATCCCTCTCCCTCGGCGACTTCTTCATCGAGCCGTTTGCAACCTCGCACGACGCCATCGAACCGTGCGGGTTCTGCATACGTGAACATGATCTCGAGGTGGGCTGCTGTACCGATACCGGTGAGGTGTCCCCCGTCATGCTCGAACGGCTGCGGCGGTGCGATGCCCTTGTCATCGAGAGTAACCATTGCCCGGAAATGCTAAAAAACGGCCCGTACCCGGCATTTCTCAAGAAACGTATTCGCGATGTAAAGCGGGGGCATCTCTCCAATTCCGCCTGTGCGGCCTGCCTCAAGTCTTTGGCGGACGATCTGCATGCGGTAACCCTTGCCCACCTGAGCGAGGTGAACAACCGTCCCGAAATCGCCCTTGCCGCTGCTGCAAGCGCCGGAGGGCTGGGGCTCTTCGCCGGCAGCATTCCTCTCCGGGTGGCCAGACAGCATGAAATCACCGAGACCATGCAGGTGTAGGAACCCTCGATGATGGCCGGAAACGTACAGGAAATGCAACGGTGAAATATGGATTTTATCGCTTTTTCACAGCTCTGTGAGCACCTCGAAGGGATATCGGGCCGGCTCGAGATGATCGATGTCGTCAGTAAGGCCATCCCTCCGCTCAGCGAGGAGGAGCTGCCCGTATTCGTGCGGTTTTTAATGGGAAAGATCTTCCCCGACTGGAGCCCGCTCAAAGTGGGCATCGGGCCCAATCTGCTCTTCGAGGCGGTTGCCTATGTGGCGGGGAAGAAGAAGGGTGATGTGATCGACGAGATCAACCGGGTGGGGGATGTGGGCATCGCGCTCGAGCACCTGCTCTCCTCCAAGGAACAGACCTCGTTTTTTTCAAAATCCCTTGATCTGGTGGAGATCTATCGCGATTTCGAGTACCTCGCCCGCATTGAGGGGACGCGCACGCAGCGCGAGAAACTGAAGGTGATACGAAAACTCCTCGCCGATGCGCAGCCCCTCGAGGGCCGCTACATCGCCCGCCTCCTGCTCGGCGAACTCAGGATCGGGATGGGCGAGGGGAATATGCGGGATGCGATCGCCAGGGCGTATCAGGTGGATGCGTCACTGGTGGAGCATGCCCACCAGCTGGCCAATGATCTCGGCGAAGTTGCGCTGCTGGCGAAGACTGGTCCGGATGCGCTCCGCACTGTCGTCATCGAGCCGTTCCGCCCCGTCAAAATGATGCTCGCACAGCAGGGGACCATCGAGGATATGATGAAGAATGGCGGGGAGGTCGCCGCTGAGTTTAAGTACGACGGGTCGAGGTTTCAGTTTCATAAAACGGGAGAGGTGTGCCGCATCTACTCCCGCAAACTGGAAGAGGTCACCACCGCACTCCCCGATATTGTGGCGCAGCTCTCGCGGGCCACCGACCATGACGTGATCCTCGACGGGGAGGTGCTGGCGGTCAGGGACGGACGGACACTGCCGTTCCAGTACGTGCTGCGGCGTTTCCGCAGGAAACACGATATCGACGCGCATGTGGAGCAGATCGAGATGATCCCGATGGTGTTTGATCTGCTCTATCTCGATGGGAGGACGCTGCTGGACGAGCCCTTCCATGTGCGGCGCGAGCTGCTCGAAACCACGCTCCGCGCCCATATCGCGCCGCAGGTGAGGAGCGCGGACCCGCAGGCTATCGAGGCGTTCTACCGCAGCGCACTGGACGCGGGCCACGAGGGCATCATGCTCAAGGCGCCCGATTCCCGATACTCGCCCGGCGTCCGCGGCAGGCAGTGGGTGAAGATCAAGCCCGCTGTGGATACCATGGACCTTGTGGTCATCGGAGCCGAGTGGGGTGAGGGCAGACGTGCCCGCGTGTTCGGGTCATTCCTGCTCGCCTGCCAGGACGAGGGCGAGCTCCTGCCCGTGGGGAAGGTGGCAACGGGTTTTTCGGACGAGATGCTGGCCGAAATCTATGCGCTTCTGAAGGACTCCATGATTGCGCATTCCGGCAAGGAGGTCACCTTTGAGCCCGGGACGGTCTTCGAAGTTGGATATGCCGAAATTCAACAGAGCCCGAATTATCGCAGCGGGTTCGCACTTCGCTTCCCGCGTTTTGTCCGTCTGCGCGACGACAAGAGCGTCGACGAGATCGAGACGCTGGAGCAGGTAAAAGAACGATATAAAAAAAGGATTACACCTGCATGACGCGGAACATCTCCCTGGTCTCGTCTCCCTCGACAAAGGCCTGCCAGTCATAGGCATGCCCCTCTACATTTTCGAAACGGACTTCGCCGTTGAAATCGGTGAATTTGGTGTGGAAAGTAATACCCTCGCGTTTTTTCAGTATCACCTTGACATCAGGAACCGGTTTTCCAGTATCCTTTTTCACCACCTTGAACCGCAGGTTGGGGTTGGTCGGTGTGATGGTCTTCTGCAGGTCGGTCCCTTTCGAGACTGCACCGCTCCCCGTCGGCATGGCAGTTGTATCGGTGAGCGGGTTTCCGTGGAGCAGAATAAGCATATAATACCCGATCAGGAAGAGAAGAAGCCCTGAGGAGCCCGCAAGGATGATCCCGAAGACGGTGCTGCCCTCTGTAAAGAAGTAGGTGAAGAAATCAAACGCACTCGAAAACGCGGTAATATCCGTCGATATCGTGATCAGCACGAGGGCGACGATGATCACGAGGACACTGCCGATAGCGATGAGCAGAAAGGCGAGCAGTGATACAACGAGGTGCACAAACCGGGAGATCTCTTTTTTGGGCGACTGGCGCCGGCTGATCTTGTAAAGAAGGACGAAAAAGACATTCAATATGATGAGTGCGGCTACGAAAATGTTGAAGTAGTCATGTGAATTGAGGGTAACGGCACTGGTTGTCGCCCCGCTCATTCCGGAAGCAACCCCTGCCTGAGCTGGGGGAATGAGGGTGGCGAGGAGTGCGATCAGGATGAATGCTGAAACGAGTTTTCCTCTCATTACCAGTGCTGTACCTTTCGAAAATATAACCATTTATAATTTTAACGCAAAGTCGAAGAGTGTTTTTTGCGTCTTTATTTCCGGAATCAGGGTGCTGTACCCGATCCATTTCCCGGATCCCATAATCTGGCATATACGGGCCACCCCCGCATCGAGGCTCTCGACATGCTCGGGCTTCTCCTGTATCGCCCGGCGGACGGCCTCCCTGATCACCCATGTCCCGAGTGGAGCCCAATATCCGCTGCGTATACGGCGGATCACAAGGATACTGGCACTGCGGCCTATCCGTGCGAGGTGCTCCGCAAGCCCGAGACGTGCCGAATAGTACGCCCCGGCAATGGGAGAATAGCCGCTTTTTATGTCTTTCTCTCCGTCGGAAAGGATGGTTTCGGTCTCCGGCGACCAGATGCTCTGCTTCTCCCACTGCTCAATCATCTCGAACCTCCACTGACCCGGGATCATGAGGATTATAATGCGGTTCGCAAAGAGTTCTGCGCTATACAGCTGGATGGTATCGAGCGGCGGCGCACGGGAGATCTGCGTTCGCAATCCTGCCGACAGCGTGTCGTCGACCGCCGTAATCGCCCAGCGCGTTGGTACCGCGTGCCGCTTCACCCCGAGCAGCCCCGCAGAGAGAAGCTGGGTGATGCGGCGCTCGTCGATCCCCTCGGCGAAGAGCACGCGAACCGCGTCCGCTGCTCGCAAATCGTAATCGGAGGTGACGCGGTCCACCGGCCGCTCCGGTTTCGCATTGTCGAGCACTGAAATCGTTTTCAGTGCGCCTTTCATCCCGACAGGTGCGAGTGTCCCGTCAAAGGTAAGATCGAAGCGGACCGGGCTGTGAAAACGCGCCTCAACATCGACCGGAACCGCGGACAGGGCGACTTCGCAGAGGGCGCCCTGCACCGATGCGAGTCCGGCGTTCCCCCGGATGGTCCGTGCGCGCACGCCGACGATATCGTCGATGGAGTATCCCCTGCGCAGCCACTCTTTCGGGCTGTCCGGTTCTCCGGTGAGAAGAGGACCCGCGCTCATGCGGGGAAATCCCCTGCTTCCCACGAATACCGAGGGTGCTTCGCCCATGTAGGAGTCCGTCGGCTTCATCGAGATCGCCGCCTGAAACCTGCTGGTGACGGGGCACTTCGATCGCCCGCACAGCCCCTTCCCCTTGCACTGTGCACAGAGGTTCATGGGGTATCCTGCAGATCAACCACCACCCGCACCCTCCCCTTCAATGCCTGCAGCATGCTCGCTGTCCATGCAGACCAATCGTACAGCATACCGTCAAGGCTTCCCGCGATCTCGGTGCCGAGATCATCATCGCGTTCCTCGAGCGCTTCCACCACCACGGAGCCCGGTGCGTAAGCCGCCTCGATGATCCCGTCGCAGTCGCCGTCAACAACCCCGAAGACCGGAACCCCTCGATGAGCACAGATATGTGCGCATACGGCGGTGGTATCGTCGCCGATACTGAGCACGCCGCATACCTCGCCGCTGAGCCTGCGGTAGATCTCGTGCCCGCAGTGGTCGATAACCAGAATGCGCCCCCGGCCGCGGCCCTCACCTGCATGCTGCGCGCCTGATGCGCGCAGGATTCCGGTCTTGCACCATGCTGAGGCGAGATCCAGCAGGCCTCTGCACTGAAGTTTTTCAATCCCGTGCGACTTCGGTGCGATCCCGGCAACGCATGTGAGCATGCCGTCGGGAGCGCTCAGCACCACCGAGGACGCCGTGGCTGTCCCCACCACAATCCCGTTTACAAAAACCGGTTCGCCGGGACTGCACCCTCTGATGGTCCTCGTCTTCGTCGCTGTCTGCGGGCTGCTTTGCGCTTTTTCCACTGTATAGTCCGTTATTTGCGCCAGGTGCTCTCCGAGCTCCCTATCGCCTCCATCCCACACCCAGACCGTCCGGCATGAGCACTCAACGTGGACAAGACCCTGCCCGGGGTCCAGCCTCCCGGCGACAATGTCGCCAAAGACGTATCCCGAATCATCTGACCTGCCCCTGTTGACCAGAAATGCGTCTCCCGGTTCCCGCGAGAGAATCGCAGATGGGGGCTCTGCGCAGAACTCCACCGGGAGATGTG
>DSDF01000073.1 GCA_011048835.1 Methanoculleus sp.
AACTTCAACGCTGCCCGCATCTGGAAGCTCTACGGCACCATGGCACGCAAAGGCGACCACACCCCCGAGCGACCCCACCGTCGCTCCCGCCTGCTCGCCGTGCCCGAGGCCATCGAAGTCGTCCCCGATGAGCGGCTGCGCCACCTCGCCGGCCTGCTCCCCCGGGATCCGCCGGCGCAAAAGAGCCAGGCGAACGGCAACGGCATCGAACTGCGCACCTGGCTTGCCGAGCACGGGATCGCTGTTCGCACCGAACGGCCCTGGCAGGGCGGCACCCTCTTCGTCCTTGAGGACTGCCCCTTCTCCCCGGCGCACCGGGACGGGGCCTTCGCCATCCAGTTCCCGAGCGGTGCCGTCTTCGCCGGGTGCCATCACCAGAGCTGCGGCGGCGGTCAGCAGCGGTGGCCCGAGCTGCGGGACCGCTACCAGCCCCGGGAGAAGCGATCGCAGAGCTCGGAGGGCCGACGGGAGCCCCCGCCCCCTCCCCCTCCCCCGGCGCCGGCACCGGAGCGTAATGGCGAGCACCGTGCCGAAGCCCTCGAGATCCTGCGGTACGGCAGGCCCCTCGCCTTCCTGCTCGACACCTTCAACCGGGAGCACGTGGGCGACCGGGTGGTGGCCGAGTGCCTGGTGATGTCGGTCGCCTCGCAGTCGGTGGCGAACACCAACGGGCTGCACGTCTCCATCTCCGGCAACTCCGGCAAGGGCAAGACCCACGCCTGCAACACCATGCTGCGGCTCATCCCCCCGGAGTTCCGGCTCAAGGGCACCGTCTCCAACAAGGCCCTCTACTACCACGACCAGCTCCGGCCCGGCACCGTGTTGCTCTTCGATGACGTGTCGCTGTCGGAGGACCTGCAGGAGGTCCTCAAGTCGGCCACCGCCAACTTCCGGGAGCCGATCGAGCACCGGACCCTCACCACCGACCGGCAGCTGCGGGTCTGCTGCATCCCCGAGCGTTGCGTCTGGTGGCTGGCGAAGGTGGACAACGTGGGCGACGACCAGGTGATGAACCGCATGCTCACCATCTGGATCGACGACTCGACCGAGCAGGACCGGGCGGTGCTCGAGCACCTCAAGCGACGAGAGGCGGAGGATCCCGATGTGTCGGGTGATGATGGCGACGTGCACGTCTGCCGGGCGATCTGGGAGAACCTCAAGGAAGAACCGATACGGGTGACCATCCCCTTCGCCCACCGCATCAGCTTCTCGAGCACGGCGAACCGGCGCAACCCGGCCATCCTCTTCGACCTGATCAAGTGCCATGCGGCGATCCACGGGCTGCAGCGGAGCCGGAAGATCATCCACACCGGCGAGCGCTGCATCGAGGCCACGGTGGCGGACTTCGACGCGGCGGTGCAGCTCTACTCGGCGCTGGACGGGGCCACCGGCGGGCAGGAGACCAAGCTCACCAAGAACGAGGCGGCGGCCTTGGAGACCATCGCGGCGATGGGCATCGAGATGTTCACCATCAAGATGCTCCAGAAGGCCACCGGGCTCACCTACTACCAGACCTACCGCATCCTCCACGGCTACTCGAGCCGGGGGACGAACTACGCGGGCCTGCTGGAGAAGTGCCCGGCGATCAGTTTCGTGGATGCGACAGTGGCGGAGGAGGGCTGCGGCTGGACTATCCGGCGGCGCGAGCACCATTTCTCCTTCGATGTCGAGCGCTACCGGGAGTGGATCGGCGGGGCGGGGATCTGGCTGGAGAAGGACGATGACGACCCGGACGGCCCGGGCGGATCCTGCAGCGGGTTGTCGCGTGATTGCGGCGATGGGTGCAATGGAAACGAAGGGCAGGACGGCTTGGAACTGTGCGGGAATAGTACTGTACCTGAAACATGTACTGTACAGGAGAAGAGTATACAGCAATCCGGGGAAGCACCCGGGAAGCGGGCCTCGGGTGCGGGTGCGCCCGGGTGTGCCCATGAATCCCCGCACGGTGTAAGTGGTTTTGGAGACTCAACCTGCGCGGCGGATCATCTCCATGGCCCGCCCGGTGCGCCGCAATTCGCTTTCGGCACGGTGTGCAAGGATCGGCAGAGCGAGGGGAAGATGCTACCCCTGCCGGGCCTCCTCGACCATCGGGAGTTCACCCGGGCCACAGTGCAGCTGGGACGTTGCCGGATCTGCGGTGGGGGGAAGGCAGTCTACCAGTCGAGAGATCTTCGAACCTGCATCTGCGAGGCCTGCTATGCCCGGCTGGTGCGGGAGTGGAACGCGGGAAAGGGGGTATGCTGATGCTGGCCCTCGACCTCCTCCAGCTCCCTGCCTCGGCCCTGGGCATTCGCGGGGCCATCTGCGTTGTCGGAAGATCGGAGAAGAGCAGGGCCCTTGGCTTTTCCTCGTGGATCGTGGGCAACCTCCTGTGGGTGTCGTGGGGGGTTATGAACGGGAATGTCTACGTGAGCGCCATGTTCGGGCTGTATTTCGTCACGGCACTGGTAGGCTTGCGGAACTGTCGCCATACGTGAAGCACGCAAAGACCGACGTGAAACTGCTTCACTCGGTAAGGAACGATATCGCACTCGTTTCGGAATTTTTTTCTATCGATCTTCTGATGGTTGTGTTATATGGCAGTTCCTCCGGCAATTCTCAATCTTACGCAGAATTTTGAGTTTCATTTACCATCCTATAAACGGGGCCAGAAAAAAGAGGCCGAGATCCGACGCCAGTTTATCGACCCTTTCTTCAAGGCAATGGGGTGGGACGTCGACAACAACCAGGGCTATTCCGAGGCATACAAGGAAGTGGCCCACGAGGAGCCGATCAAGATCCGGGGGACGACGAATTTCATTGATTATGCGTTCCGGATCGGCGGCCAGACAAAATTCCTCGTAGAGGCGAAAGAACCCAAGGTTAATGTCAAGGAGGATGTCGACGCTGCCCTGCAACTCCGGCGGTACGCGTGGAACGCCAACCTGAAGATGAGCATCCTCACCGATTTCGAGGAGTTCGCCGTCTACGACTGCACCATACCCATCGGGACAAAGGATAACGCTGCCACGGCCCGGATTGCGTATTTCACCTACGAGGAGTATCCCGAGAAATGGGACTGGATAGAATCGATCTTTTCCCAGGAATCGATCAAGCTCGGATCGTTCGACCGGTATGTCGAGTCGAAGAAGGGGAAGCGGGGGACAGCGCGGGTGGACGAGGCCTTCCTCGCCGATATCGAGAACTGGCGGGACGTGCTTGCCCGCAACATCGCCCTCCGCAACACGATCAGCAAGGAAGAGCTCAACACGGTGGTCCAGCAGACCATCGACCGAATCGTATTCCTGCGCATCTGCGAGGACCGGGGAATCGAGAAGTACGGCCGCCTGGGGGACCTGACGAAGAACGGCGACATCTACCCGCAGCTCTGCCGGATCTTCCAGGAGGCCGACGACCGCTACAACTCTGGCCTCTTCCATTTCCACGAGGAGCCGGGCCGGCCGGAAATGCCCGATACTATATCACTCTCCCTCACCATCGACGACAAGGTCCTGAAGGAGATCATCGGGAGGCTGTACTACCCGGAGAGCCCGTACGAGTTCTCCCTGATCCCGACCGAGATCCTCGGCCACGTCTACGAGCAGTTCCTGGGCAAAGTCATCCGCCTCACCGACGGCGGCCGGGCGAAGGTCGAGTACAAGCCCGAGGTGCGGAAAGCGGGCGGAGTGTTCTACACACCCTCCTACATCGTCGAGTATATCGTGAAGAACACGGTCGGCAAACTCGTCGAGGGGAAGAGCCCGAAGGAGGTTGCCGATCTCCATATCCTCGATCCCGCCTGCGGGTCGGGATCGTTTCTCATCGGGGCCTACCAGTTCCTCCTCGACTGGCACCGTGACTGGTACATCGAACACCTCGTCCCGGTGATCAAGGAGAAGGGGGCGACCTCAAAGGAGGTGCAGGCCCTTATTCCGGTGCAACCGCAACCGAAAGCCAGAGGGAGGGGGAAACCCCGCAAATTGCAGGCTACGGACCTGCCGGTCTATGCTGCTGGGAACGGCAACGGCTCCCGGGTGCGGAGCGACTGGCGGTTGACCTCGGCGGAGCGCAAACGCATCCTGCTCAATAACATCTACGGGGTGGATATCGACACCCAAGCCGTCGAGGTCACCAAACTCTCCCTGCTGCTGAAGGTGCTGGAAGGGGAGAACGAGGAGACGGTCTCGAAACAATTGACGCTCTTCCATGAGCGGGCCCTTCCCTCCCTGCACCAGAACATCAAGTGCGGCAACTCGCTCATCGGGCCGGACATTTTCACCGACGAGAAGGCGGCCCTCTCTCCCGAGGAGATCCGCCAGATCAACCCCTTCGACTGGCAGCGCGAGTTTTCGTCGATCATGTCGAACGGCGGGTTCGATGCGGTGATCGGCAACCCACCGTACGTGCGGCAGGAAGTTCTCGGGCAGGAATTTAAAGAATACACGAGGAAACGATATGATAGCTATGCGGGCACTGCTGATTTGTATGTCTATTTCATCGAAAAATCACACAGATTGCTTAGAAAATCAGGATATTTCGGGATTATATGCTCAAATAAATTCATGAGAGCAAAATATGGAGTCAATCTTCGAAAATTCATAGTTAATAATACAAATATAAGGCAAATCGTCGATTTTGGGGAATTGCCAGTATTTCAAAATGCTTCAACATTTCCAGCGATATTTCTTACAAAAAATGAAAGCAACCCACAACAAAAATTCATTTTTGCACCAATAAAGACTTTAGAATTTACCTCTCTTGGTGACACAATTGAAAAATGTGGATACTCGTTGAATAATAAATCAATAGAAGGAGATAATTGGACTTTAGCAAGTGAAGATGAAGTCACCCTAATCGAGAAAATGAGAGATTGTGCGGTTTCATTGGGCGATTATATAGATAACAAAATCTACAGGGGCTTGATAACAGGATTAAATACGGCCTTCGTTATTGACGAGAAAAAGAAAAATGAAGTAATATTTGATGATTGTAAAAGTCAAGAATTGATCAAACCATTTCTAACAGGTAAAGATCTTAAAAGATATTCGATTCCCTCGTGTAAAAAATTTTTAATATTCATTCCCAGTGGATTCACAAATTCAAGATATCAAACACATTCAAATAAATGGAAGGCATTTAAAATCGAATATCCAGCAATAGCAAGCCATTTAGAGCAATATAAAGAAGAAGCAGAAAAAAGATGGGATAAGGGTGATTATTGGTGGGAACTGCGTTCGTGTGACTACTATAACGAATTTGAGAATCCAAAAATAATGCTCCCTGATATTGCAAAAGAAAGTAGGATGGTTTTTGACGATTCAAAGCATTATGCTGGAAATACAATCTATTTCATCCCAACTGAAGATTTTTATTTATTTGGCATACTCAATTCGAAATTAATATTCCATTACTATAAACGAAATGCCTCGGTCCTTGGAGATGCAGACAAAGGTGGGCGTCTCCGCTGGTTTATTCAAGATGTAGTTAATATACCCATCCGCACAATCGACCCCAACAATCCAACCGACGTCGCCCGCCACGACCGCATGGTCGGCCTCGTGGACCGGATGCTGGCCCTGCACAGGGAAAAGGAAGAAGTGCGGGACAGCCACGCTCGGGAGCTAATCGAGCGGCAGATCGAAGCGACCGATGCCGAGATCGATCGGCTGGTCTATGAGTTGTACGGGCTGACAGAAGAGGAGATCAGGATCGTAGAAGGGCGATAACATTGCCATTCATTTTCGCCCCGCCCATCGGCAGGATTTAAGTTTCCAGTCGAGATCTCTTTTTGTATGTCACTCAAATGTGTGTATATGTCGCCTCAATTGAACAGTCTGACCGTTTGATACTGAACACCTTGACCGTCGATATTGAACAGTCTGAACGCTGCAAATGAACATCTTAAACGTCATTGTTGAACAGTTGAA
>DSDF01000084.1 GCA_011048835.1 Methanoculleus sp.
GACCCCCACAGTTACTCCAACTGCCGGACCTACACCATCGCCATCACCCACGGAGGAACCGACCCCCGCACCCACCGAAACCCCCGGGGAGAGCGGCGATTCCGGCGACGACATCCCGCCGGAGCTGCCCCCGGCTCGGGAGCCCGTCTTTGCCATCACGAGCACCTCGCCGGATGCAGGAAGTATTGCGGACCGCAGCGTTGCGGTACGGTATACGTCCCCGGTCTTCCTCTCCCGGGCCTGGTACCGCCTCGATGACGGCCCCGATATCATCGTCCCCGCCGGAACAGGGGCGAGCCTCGAGCGGCTCGTGCTCGGCGGCCACACCCTCACCGTCACCGGGATCGACTCCCTCGGCAGGATCGGCACCGGGTCGGTGGACTTCGCGGTGATCCCGCTCGCCCTCAGCGACGAGGAGATCCGCGGGACGCCCGACTTCCCCGACGAGACGGTCTACGCATTCACGGCCCGCCCGGTCGACTACACCCTCACCTTCGAGGGAAGCGGGATCGATGAGGGCGAGATCAGCGTCTACCTCAACCGTCACCTCGCCGGGGTGATGGGGAAGGATGCCGTGCTCGTCGCCTCGCAGGATGCCGGCGGCCTCGTCGGGACGCCCGACGCCTCGATCGGCTGGACGCGGTATAGCCTACAGGTGCCGGCGGCCGACGTTGTGCCCGGCGCGGAGAACCTGATCGCCTTCGTCCACGCACAGAACCCCTCCAGCGCATCCGCCGATAATGCGTGGGAGGTCCGCGACGTCGCCATCACCCCTGCCCTGCAGGACTCCTTCCCCTCCATCGACATCTTCCCCGGCACACGGGCACTCTCGCCCGGTGATGAGCTGGCGGCATGGACGGAGATCTTCGGCATCGCCCCGGATGATCCCTGCACGGCCTCCGTCTACCTGGTCGATCCCGAGGGGACCGTCATCGCATTCCCCGGCGGCGGATCGGACCCCGCTCCGCTGGACCCCGCCCTCGTCGCCGCCAACCATTACGGCCGCATCCCGGGAGCGCTCACCATCACCGACACGATGACGCCGGGGCCGTACCGGCTCTGCGCCGAGCTTGCGCGGGCATCCGACGGGCTCCTGGTTGCATTCGCATCGACCAACGTCTTCATCTCCGCCGATCCCGCGGTGAAGGTTTATACCAACCGCGAGTGGTTCGGGGACGGCATGCGGGTAATGGGCGACTGCGCGGTGGTCTCTGCCGGCGCCGGAGAGGATGCCTCGCTCGTGATGTGGCTCGAGGTGCCGGACGGCAGCGCGGTTTCCCTCCCGGGGAGAGACGGGGTGCAGGAAGGTGCCGCCTACCTGCACGCCATCAACCGCATGGTGGACGCTGACTGGGATGAGGGGACCTATATCCTCAGGGCAACCCTCGCCGACGGGGACGGGAACACGCTCGCCAGTGATTTCGCCGCGTTCGAGGTGTCCCGTGAGGCAACCAGTCTCACCGTGCACCTCGATCCCGGCACGGTGCAGAGCAGGGTCGTGCTGATCGACGGGATCACCCTCGATCCGGTCGCCGAGACGACCACCGAAGGGGCCCATGGTGCGGTCTCGTTCCGGGTCGCGCCCGGCACCTACTGGATCGGCGGCGAGACGGTGGCCGGAGACGGCACACTCCGCCTCATTCCGGTGAGCACGGCAAACCGAGTCCTCGTGCTGCCGGGCGATCCGGTGACCGTGACCGCGGTCACCCGTGCGATAGCGGCGGACCGGGGGGTGATCGCGTGAAGCCAGCCATCTGGATCTGTCTCCTGCTCATCGCCCTGCTGGTGGTGGCACCGGCGGCGGCAGCATGCTCGAAGCCCTCCCTTCGCCTGCTGCCGGCGGATCTGCGTGCCGACACCGTCACGGCTGACCAGGCCGCCGCCCTCAACGACGCCTACTCCATCACCCTGCGGAACGCAAACCCCGGCGTCTCGGTGATCTCAAACCAGGACATCGGGACCCTGCTGCAGCATGAACGCCAGAACGTCCTGCTCGGCAACGACGAAGGGGCGGAGGAGCGGTTCGCGGCGATCGGGGCGAGGGCGAACACCGAGTACGCGGTCAGCTTCCAGGTGAGCCAGGTCGGGTCCCGCTACGTGCTCTCCTCCTCGCTCATCGACGCCGACCTCGGCATCGTGGTCACCCGGGCCACGGCGGAGGCGGGATCGATCGATGACCTGCCGGCAGCGGTAGCCATGCTGGTCCGGGACATGGGCGATCTCGCCGCAAAAATCCTCGCCCACGAAAAGGCGCACCCCGTCCCGCCCCGCGACCCAGCCCTCGCCGTGACGGTCACCCCTGCATCGGTCGCGCCCGATGCCGGCAGGGAGACGGCGGATGTGGCCGTCACGGTGAAGAACTGCCGGGGCGAGACCGTGGAGGGAGTTGAAGTCAAATCCGACGGCGGCGAGACCCGCGGCACCGTCACGGCCGCGAAGACCGGCGCCGACGGGATCGCCCACCTGACCTACAAGCTCGATGTCTCCCGCGGGCGGACCGCCGGCGAGGATTCGTTCCGCGTGGTGGCGGTCGGCCGCGGGCAGAAGAACGCGTATGCACCGGTGACGATCGGCATCGAGGGGATCATGCTCGAGGCGACCGTGGCAAAGCCCCGGCTCTCGCCCCGGGAGGCGACGGATATTGTCGTCTCCCTCTATTCCGTGGACACAAACGGCGCCCGCAGCCCCCTCGCGGGCAGGACGCTGCTGCTCGAAAAAGCCATGCTCTCGTCGGCCGCCCGGGTGGTCCCGATGGGCGCGACCGACAGCCGCGGCCAGCCGGTCACCGATGCAAACGGGCAGGTGGCATTGAAGTTCATCGCGGGCAGCGAGGAGCGGATGGAAAAGCTCCGCATCCTCTACCAGGACGTCGGGCGCGGCTACCTGGATGCCATCGAGGCCTTCGTGGTGATCGAGGTGAAGAAAGACGAGTACCGGGTGACCATCACCTGGGACGAGCAGGGGACGGGGATGTACCACTACACCCAGACAGGAGCGGTCGACGATCAGGTGGAGAGCACCTACTCCTTCGGGTTTGACGCCCGCACGACATGGGACAAGTACTCGGGGCAGGAGGCGACCACCGCCTCCCTGCGGTATGCCGAACAGGGGACCTCCTGGTATGAGGGGCTGATGGCGACCGAGAGCGAGTATCGCCCCATCATGATCGGCACCGAGATTATGCGCTGGACCATGCAGGGGCAGGGCAGCCTGAAAAGCGCCCCCTCCATCAACCTCGTGGTCGACGAGCGGCTCGGCACGCTGTTCGTGGCGCTCAACCCGGTGCCCATCCCGGTGGGAACGACCGGAACCTTCGACTACGCCGGCGATCTCACCTTCGCAGGGGTCTCCGGCACCACGCACTACGAGGGTTCGGACGACTGGAGCCGCGCCATCTCTCCACTCGGCGCCCGACCTGCGCCGGTACAATTCGGCGACCTGAGCCGCTACCCGCTCGTTGACTACTTCCGAGACCCGAACGTCAACGGCCTGCTCGACAAGACCGGCAGCGAGACCTATGCGCGGCGGTGGCACTACGAGGACAGGGTCGACTATTCCTGGCGGCCATTCGGCGACTACTTCGATATCACGGTCGAGGTGAACGGCGAGGTTTCGCGTGACGCCACGGTAAAGGCGGTGAAGCTATGAAGCCGATGCATGTACTCCTTATCGCAGTCGCCCTCGCCCTCCTCGCCATACCGGCCCAGGCCGCACCACTGGTGGTGGCCGAATCGGGCGGCGATTACGCCAATCTCCAGGCGGCGGTGGACGCCGCGGCCCCCGGCGATGCCATCGAGGTGCGGGCGGGCGCCTACCCGGGCCTGGTCGTCGTCGACAAAGCGCTGTCCATCACGGGCAGCGGCGATAACTGCCGGATCGGGACGGCACAAGACGACTACGCCCTTCTGGTCACGGCCGAGGGCGTCGCGCTCCGCAATCTCGGCCTGGCGGGATCGGATGCCGCCCTCGGCCTGAAAGGCGCCCATGCCGCAACCATTCAGGACTGCCGGGTGGAAGGGGGCGAGCGGGGCATCGTGATCGTGGACAGCCGGGCGGTGACGATGGCGGATTGTGAGATTTCCGCAGACTTCATCGCCGTCGAGGCGACCAACGCCTCGCAGGCCAGGATCTCCGGTACCCGGATCACCGGGGCGACCGAGGCGATCGCGCTCCAGCAGTCAGACCGGGCAACCCTGCGCGATAACCGCATCGAGGACTGCGGGATCGGGATCTTTGTCCACGATTCCGGGGCCGGCGTGCTCGAAGACACCACCTTTTCCGGGGTGAAGGGCGGAGTGGCGCTGTTCATGGCGACCGACTGGGAGATCCGCGGATCCGAGATCGAATCGGTGGACCAGTACCTCGATGCCTGCATGTCGTCGGGCTGCTCCATCGAGGCTGCATCGCTCGAAGGCCCGAACCCCTTCGCCTCGGATGCGGTCTCAGCAAACCGCTATACGATCGGTAGCCAGTCCCTCGAGGGGCGGGACTTCTCGCTCTCGGCAGACGGCACCGCGGCACCTGACGGCTACGTGCAGTATGGCGAGGGCTTCAGGGTCGCCTTCCTCGATGTCACCAGCACTCAGGAACCACTGGTGAGCGTGGAGGCCGATGCGGGCGATCTCGACCTTACCGGCACGGAGCCCGGGACGCTCGCGATCTACCGTATCAACGGCACACTGACGCAGGTCTCCGGCGTATATGACGGCAACGGCACGGTTGCCGCCGTTATCACAGGCGGAGGCTCGTATGCGCTGATGGCGAAGGAGCAGGGCGAGGAGGGGGGGCTACCGTTTGCGGTGCTCATCATCGGCCTCGCCGCCGTGGTTGTTGTTGTGGCGTTCTTTTCCCTCAGAACGCGCAGAGCAGCGAAATTTGACCTGCTCTAGCGTTCACCCCAACCCAATCGTTTTTCCGGGACAGAGGAACAGGGCACCGGTCAGCAGCAGGTGGCCGGGCTGTCCTTCTGTGCCAGGCATGAGAATGTCACCCCGATACTGCCATGGCTGCACCCCGGGCGATATCCCCTCCCCACCCTGAGGGAGGATGCTGAAAAAAGTGAGAACGAGAGACTTCAGTGCCCTTTCGGGCTCAGAGCAGCCACCCGAAAAGGCCCCGGTCCTGCTGTTCTTCACGGGCCAGGGTGTGCAGCCGGTTCTGCTCCTCTTCGATGTTCCGGAGCTGCTCCTGGAGCACAGCCCGTGTTTCGTCGTCACACTCGCACTGCACAAGCAGCCGGTTCATCTCCTGGATGCGGTTGCGGTTCTGCTCGACCTGCTGCAGGATTGCGTCCGCAGACGCCGCATCGCCTCCCAAAAAGAACCGGACAACAGAGCTGCGGGTGCGTATCCGCTCCTCGGCCCGCTCCGTGACCTGCACGGATGCGTTGATCTGCTGCGCATGCTCGCAGAGCCGTGGTCCGTGCTCCCCGGCAAGGGCTTGTGCAGCGGTGAATGCATAGGCCGCCAGGCGGACCCGATCCCGGTCCTGCACGGTGACCTGCTCCCCCGGCTGCGTCATGGCCTGCTGGCGGTCCCGGACCATCTGCTGCAGTTCGCTGCCGTTCTGCGCGTATTCCCGGGCCCGGATGCTTTCGCCGCCGGATGCATTCGCCATCTCCTGCTGCTGGTGCTGCTCCACCTGCTGCCCGGCGCCATCTCCGCCGTACCCTGCACCCTGCACGGCGGCACTGGCCGCAGGGGCGAGGAGGAGAATGAGGATGAGTACTGTTGCACTGTGCTTCACGTGATCACCGACCTGTGGTTGTATACCGGATCATAGCGCGCGGGATACTATA
>DSDF01000121.1 GCA_011048835.1 Methanoculleus sp.
CACCGCCCCCAAAGCGATTGCCCCGGTCATCAACCGCCTGTACCGCGTATTCTGCGAAAAGGACGCTCTTCTCGCCGAGATCAACCCGCTGGTCACGACCCCGGACGGCGTCTTTGCCGCCGATGCGAAGCTCATCATCGACGATAATGCGCTCGCCCGCCAGGGCATCCACGTCAACCGCGACCAGACCGAGCGGGAGCGCGAAGCCGAACGGCACGGGTTCTCCTATGTTGAGCTCGCCGGCAGCATCGGCGTCATCGGCAACGGTGCGGGACTGACCATGGCAACCCTCGACCTCATCGAGCACTACCGGGGCAGGGCGGCCAACTTCCTCGACGTGGGGGGCGGGGCCGGCAGGGAGCGGGTGACCCACGCCGTGCAGCTCGTGGCGGGCATGCCCGGGGTGCAGGTGATCGTGGTCAACCTTCTCGGCGGGATCACCCGCTGCGACGAGGTCGCGGAGGGCATCGTGGACGCAAACATCCCCCAGAAGGTCATCGTCCGGCTCGCGGGGACCAATGAAGAGAAGGGCCGGAACATCCTGCAGGAGCACGGCTATATGATGCTTGATACGATGGAAGAGGCGGTCAGGGCCGCAGTGGAGGCGGTGCAGTGATCTTCGGTGCCAGGGACGACGGCATCATCGTGCAGGGGGCCACGGGCACCCAGGGCGCGTTCCACCTCGATCTGATGAACGAGTATGCCCGCGGCGCGGGCGGCAGGGGCGTGGTCGCCGGCGTCACTCCTGGCAAGGGCGGACAGGTTGTCCACGGCGTGCCGGTCTACGACAGCGTCCGGGAAGCGCTCGATGTCCATGATGCCGCAACAAGCGTGCTCTTCGTGCCCGGGAAGGCTGCGGGCGATTCCATCATGGAGGCGGCCGAAGCGGGCATCGAGCTCGTGGTCGCCATTACCGAGCACATTCCGGTCCACGACACCGCGAAAGCGATCGCTTATGCCCGCACCTGCGGCTGCAGCGTCGTGGGCCCGAACTCGCCCGGCATCCTCTCGCCGGGCGAGATCAAGCTGGGGATCATGCCCGCCCAGCTCTTCTCCCGGGGGAACGTGGGCGTGATCTCCCGGAGCGGGACGCTGACCTACGAGGTGGTCGACGAGCTGACCCGCGCGGGGATCGGCCAGAGCACGGTGGTGGGCATCGGCGGCGATCCCATCATCGGCGAGACATTCGTCGATGTGCTCGACCGGTTTGCACAGGACCCGCTGACCGATGCGGTCGTCGTGATCGGCGAGGTGGGCGGTAACCTCGAAGAGGAGGGGGCCGCATCGACCGATCTTCCTATCGTGGCATACATCGCGGGGAAATCGGCACCGCCCGAAAAACGGATGGGCCACGCCGGCGCTATCGTCGAGGGGGGCGAAGGGGATGCAGCCTCCAAGATCAGGCGGCTCGAGGCGCTCGGCGTCCCGGTCGCCGCAAAACCCTCGGAGATACCCACCCTTGTGAGAGACCTTCTATGAACGAGCAGCTCCTGATACAGGCGGCACTGCACCTCGCCCCGGAGATCGGGGCGAAAGTTATCGTCGCCTTCACCACCCCCTGCGAGATCGAGAGCGCCGTGCCGATCATCTGGGTGCATGGCCTTCAGCTCGACGTCCTCAAAGACCTGACCATGTCCGACATCCTGGAGGTTTCCGAGAGCCATCTGCTCGATGCTGCGGTCCAGATCTACCTCTCACGGCAGTTCGAGGAGGGGCAGGTGATCGGCGTGTTCCCGTATGCGCTGCTCATCTACGACATCAAAGAGGGGAAAGATTTCATCAGCGTCAAGGATTTCGAGGATATCGCCTCACGGGAGGTCATGCACGCGGTGCTCACCCTTGCACTGGAAATCGCCCACGAGGGGAGGGAGGGGCATTCCATCGGGACGGCGTTTATCATCGGGAACGGCGACGCCATCCTCGCCCGGTCCCACCAGGCCATTCTCAACCCCTACCACGGCCAGCCCGCGGAATACTGCGACATCAGGAACCGGGACAACTGGGAGAGCATCAAGGAGTTTGCCCAGCTTGACGGCGTCTTCGTGGTGGATGCGGAAGGCCGCATCCTCGCCGCGGGCAGGTATCTCGACGTCAATGCCAGCTCGGTCCACCTTCCCGGCGGCCTCGGGGGGAGGCACCGGGCGACCGCGGCCATCACCAACGATCTCCCCGTCGCGGGGATTACGGTGTCAGAGAGCGGCGGAACCTTGCGCGTGTTCCGCAACGGCGAATGCAAACTCTCCATCAGGTCCAACGTGCGCCTGACCACCAGCATATAATGTTCCCGGCACCCCGATCCAGCGTGGTGCCCTCCCGCCGAATTCGGGGCGAAAATGCCGTGAATGGATGGCATTCGGCAGGTATCCCCGAAGGAAATGGTTAAATGAATTATCAGCAATTTTACTAGTACCATCCCGTGGATTTTGGGGGCTGACATGAAGCGCAATATCCGTATAGAAACCCTGCACCAGGTACCGATCGAGCAGCAGCGTATCGAACTTGCGGAACGCAAGGGTATCGGGCACCCCGACAGCCTTGCCGACGGCATCGCAGAGTCCATCAGCCGTGCGCTCTCACGAGCATATCTTGAAGAATGCGGAGCAGTACTCCACCACAACACCGACCAGGGGGAAATCGTCGCCGGGGAATCGCTTCCCCGGTACGGGGGCGGCAGGGTCACGAGACCCATCTACGTGCTCCTGACCGGCAGGGCGTCCAAGGACTTCGAGGGAAAGGTCATCCCCACCGATGCCATCGCCGTGAAAGCAGCCCGCGAGTACCTCAAATCCACGTTAAAATACCTTGACATGGACCAGGACGTCATTGTGGACTGCAGGATGGGGAAAGGGTCGTCCGATCTCCAGAACGTCTTTCGTGCAAACGGCAACAACCCGATCCCCCACGCGAACGATACCTCGTTCGGCGTCGGCCACGCACCGTTCAGCGATCTCGAGAATATCATCCTGATGGTCAGCGACTACCTCGACGACGTCATACGGCCGCGCCACCCGATCGTCGGCACCGATGTCAAGATCATGGGGCTCCGGGACGATGACGCCATCTCCCTCACCCTCTGCGTGGCGATGATCGACCGGTTCTGTTCGGGGATCAGGGACTATATCGAGGCCGTGGACATGATCAAAGAGGAGATCGGCACGCTCGCCAACAAGTATACCGACCGGGACGTCAGCGTTGCTATCAACGTCGGCGATGAGTATGCCACCAACAGCCTGTTCCTCACGGTCACCGGGACGTCGGCCGAGATGGGGGACGACGGCTCGGTCGGGCGGGGCAACCGCGCAAACGGCCTCATCACCCCCCACCGCCCGATGAGCATGGAGGCGACGAGCGGGAAGAACCCCATCAACCATATCGGTAAAATCTACAACCTCCTTGCCACCCAGATTGCACAGGAGAGCGTGCGCCAGATCGACGGCGTCGATGAACTCTATATCAGGCTGCTCTCCCAGATCGGGAGGCCCATCGATCAGCCCTTCGTGGCGAGCGCCCAGTACCTCCCCGCCGCGGGGGCGGACAGGGTTCGCATCGAGAGGGAGATGGAAGCGATTATCGACGAGAGCCTCGCAGATATCAGGAGCATCACCGAGAGGGTAATCAAAGGTGAAATCAAGACGTTCTGATGTCCTCCGGCTTGCCGTCCCGAACAAAGGGAGGATTGCCGGGCCGGTCCTCGATCTCGTGGAAAAAGGAGGGTTTCATATCGAGAGCGGCGGCGAGCGCAGGCTCGTCGCACAGACATGCGACCCCCACGTGGAGATTCTCTATGCCCGCCCCATCGACATCCCCGAGTACGTGGCCAACGGCGCCGCAGACCTCGGGATCACCGGCCACGACATGGTGCTCGAGCGGGGATCCGTCGTCGAAGAGGTGCTGGATCTCGGTATGGGCAGGGCAACCCTCGTGCTGGCGGTGCCCGACGATGCGGCCATCGCCGAACCCGGACAGCTCGACGGGGCGAACATCGCCACCGAGTTCCCGCGGATTACCCGGCAGTACTTCGGGGAAAAGGGGATCGACGTGACGGTGGTGGAAGTGAGCGGCGCCTGTGAGGCGACGCCCTACCTCGGGATCGCCGACGCCATCGTCGACCTCTCGAGCTCGGGGCAGACGCTCAAGACCAACCGCCTGCGGGTCATCGACGAGATCCTCCAAACCAGCACCATGCTGATCGTCAACGCCCGGGCCCACGCACAGCACGCGGAGAAGGTGGAGGAGCTGCGGCTCGCGCTGGAGAGCGTCATTTCCGCCCGCGGCCAGTGCTATCTCATGATGAACGTCCACCGCGATGCGCTCCAGAATGTGCGCGAGGTGATCCCGGGCCTTTCGGGACCGACGGTGATGGACGTCGCCTCCAGCGAGCACCTCGTCGCCGTCCACGCGGTGGTGAACGAGACGAGGATCTACCGGCTGATCAGCATGCTCAAACGCGCCGGTGCACGGGACATTCTCGTCGTCCCCATCGAACGGATGGTTCGCTGATACCATGAACGTCTATCCTGCGGTTGATGTGCTGGACGGGTCCTGCGTCCAGTTGGTACAGGGCAAACGGGACCGGGCGACGGTGTACGGGACCCCCCTCGAGTGCGCCCGCCGGTGGATCGACCAGGGAGCCCGGGCCCTGCACATCATCAATCTCAATGGCGCCTTCGGGGATGCGGCCGCAAACGCCAGGGAGATCCGGGAACTGATCGCCGAGACGGGGGTCGAGGTCCAGCTGGGCGGGGGCATCCGCAGCATCGATGATGCCGACGAGTGGCTCGATGTGGGGGTCGAGCGGGTGATCCTCGGCACCCTCGCCACCCGAACACCCGGCGCCATCACCGAGCTTGCCGACCGCCATGGCAGCAGCGCCGTCATGGCCAGTATCGATGCACGGGGCGGCGAGATCGTGGTCGAGGGCTGGGAGCGGTCCGCGGGAGATTACCTGGCCTGGGCGGAGCGGTTCGAGCAGCTCGGGGCAGGATCCCTGCTCTTTACCAATGTCGACGTGGAGGGGCTCTGCGAGGGTATCGCCCCGGACCCGGTGCGCCGCGTGACCGAGCGCGTCCGCATCCCGGTCGTGGCGGCGGGGGGGATCAGCAGCACCGACGATGTCTCGACCTTTGCCGCGATGGGCGTGTACGGCATCGTGCTCGGATCGGCGCTGTACCGCGGCGCCATCGATTTCCAGGCGGCGCTCCGGGCGGCAGGGGTCGCATCCGAGAAGCATGGGGACGAACTGAAGTTCACCAGGTGAGTTGCATATGAGAAAGTCTGAGGTGAGCAGGGAGACAAAAGAGACCTCGATTCGGGTATCTCTGGATCTTGACGGTACGGGAAACACCACAATTTCCACGGGCATCGCATTTTTCGATCACATGCTGGACGCCTTCGGCAGGCACGGCCGCGTGGATCTTGCGGTGGAGGCGCAGGGTGACCTCGAGGTCGACTGCCACCACCTCGTGGAAGATACGGGGATCGTGATGGGAACGGCCCTGAAGGATGCTATCGGCACAGGAACGGGCATCTGCCGGTTTGCCGATACGGCGGTGCCCATGGACGAATCGATCGCCCGCGTGGCGCTTGACTGCGGCGGGCGAGGGTATCTCGTGTTCAGGGGCGCGTTTTCCGGCTATCCGGTGGGCGGCATACCCCCGGACCTGTTCGAGCACTTTTTTTACAGTCTCTGCA
>DSDF01000051.1 GCA_011048835.1 Methanoculleus sp.
GAGGAGCTCATCGTGCGCCGGGAGCTGGCTGTCAACTACGTCTTCTACAATCCCCGTTACGATTCGTACGAGGGGCTGCCCGACTGGGCACGCACCACGCTTGCGGAGCATGCGGCGGATCCCCGTGAATATCGCTACTCATTCGAGGAGTTCGAGCAGGCATCGACCCATGATCCGTACTGGAATGCCGCACAATTGGAGATGGTGCACACCGGGAAGATGCACGGGTACATGCGCATGTACTGGGGGAAGAAGATCCTCGAGTGGTCGGAGACGCCCGAGCGGGCATTCGAGACAGCACTTGCCCTCAACAACCGCTACGAGCTCGACGGCCGCGACCCGAACGGGTATACAGGAGTTGCGTGGTGCTTCGGCAAGCACGACCGCGCCTGGGCCGAGCGGCCGGTCTTCGGCAAGGTGCGGTACATGAACGCAGCGGGACTCCGGCGCAAATTCGATGCCGATGCCTATGTGGAGAAAGTACAAGGATATGCAGGATCAATGGATCAGTGATCCCGAACAAATCGAGTTTTCTTACAGTGCGGAGTTATTCCTTCAGGAGACAGGAGCATGGGACCCATCTATATCATAGGGCACCGGCAGCCCGATACGGACAGCATATGCAGCGTGGTGGGGTACGCGGAACTGCTCAACCATTTCGAGCCCGGCCGCTATATCCCGGCCCGGTGCGGGGAACTGAGTGCGGAAACCGAATACGTCTTTTCCCGGTTCGACGCAGAACCGCCCCTCTATATCGAGAGCGTCGAGCCGACGGTCACCGATCTGCCCTTCACCTACCCGGTAAGCGCCCGCAACGATGTCCCCACCATCGAGGTCGTCGGCCTCATGGACGAGCATGGGGTCAGGAACATGCCCATCATCGACGAACAGGGCACGCTTCTCGGGCTGGTGAGCGAGCACGGGCTTGCCAGGACCTACGTCAGGCGCATGTACATCGAGCCGCTGTCCTTCTCCCCCATCAAACTCGAGGTACTCGCCCGCATCCTCAACGCCGCCATCGAGGTGCCCGGGCGGGACCTGCTCGAAGGGAAGGTCTATATCGCCATCGACGCCCTTCACGTGGCTCTCTCCCGCCTCACCGCCAGCGATGTGGCCATCGTCGGCGACAACGAGCCCGCCCAGCTGGCGCTGATCGACGCGGGGATCGCCGCCCTGATCGTGGCCGACGGGGCGCCAGTGGGCGCGCGGGTGATTGCGGCCGCCCGCGAGAAGGAGGTGGGGCTGCTCTCCACGTCGATCGACGCTTTCGGCGTCGGGAAGATGATCAACCTCTCCCTTCCGGCGGGTATGGTCATGGCAACCGACGTCCCGCGGGTGCGGATGGACGACACGCTCGAATACGTCAAGGAAGTGGTCACCAATTCCAAGTACCGGACCGCCTGCGTGGTCGACGACGAGGGCCGGCTCAAGGGCATGATCTCCCGCAATACGTTCGTGGACGAGATACGCAAATCGGTCATCCTCCTCGACCACAACGAGTACTCGCAGGCCGTCGAGGGCATCGAAAAGGCTGATATACTTGAAATCATCGATCACCACCGTATCGGCGCCATCACCACACTCCGGCCGATCCGGTTCCTCAACGACCCCGTCGGCTCGACCTCGACCATTATCGCGCGGCGATTTCGGGAGGAAGGAATCGAGCCCGCTCCGGCAACAGCAGCGCTGCTCCTGTCCGGGGTCCTGTCCGACACCCTCGCCCTGAAAATGTCCACCACCACGCCGCAGGACGAGGAGGCGGTCGCCTATCTTGCCGGCATCGCGGGGCTCGACCCGGCCGCGTTCGGGGCCGAGATCATCAGGAAGGGGCTGGAGCTGGATACCGTGCCCCTCGAGGATCTCCTCCGGAAGGATACCAAGCGCTACCACCTGTTCGGCCGGGATGTCGTCATCGCCCAGATCATGGGCCCCTCCTTCGCTTTCGGGGAGTCGCACGCCCAAAAAATCGCCCGCGAACTCTCGCTGCTCAGGGAGACCGGTGGGGTGGACATCTATGCGGTGCTGCTCACCAATGTGTTCGAAAATGCAAGTGATCTCTTTATTTCAGCGGATGACGCCACCCTCTCCCGTTTCGGGTGGGCGGAGCAGCCTGTGCGCCTCGACGACGTGATGTCGCGGAAAAAGGACTTTCTCCCCCGCTTCGGGTCCATGCTGCGCGGGCTCTGACCTGCGGATGCCCGAATGCTCCGGGTCACCGGTGCGATAATTATTAAGGGGTGCCGGTGCTATCCCCACCCGGAGAGGTGGTATGGCAGCACAGCAGCATATGAATCGCCTGGCCCGTGAAAAAAGCCCCTATCTTCTTCAGCACGCAGCAAATCCGGTCGACTGGTATCCGTGGGGCGAGGAGGCGTTCGAGCGTGCAAGGGTGGAAGACAAACCCGTATTTCTCTCTATCGGCTACTCGACCTGCCACTGGTGCCATGTCATGGCTCACGAATCCTTCGAGAACGATGAGGTTGCAGCCCTTCTCAACAAACATTTCATCCCCATCAAGGTGGACCGCGAGGAACGCCCCGACATTGATCATGTCTACATGACCGTCTGCCAGGTGCTGAGCAGGCGGTGCGGCTGGCCGCTTACCATCGTCGCCACGCCGGAGATGCGCCCTTTCTTTGCGGCGAGCTATATTCCCCGCGAGAGCAGGTTCGGCATCGCCGGCCTTATGGACATCCTGCCCCGCATTCTCTCGGTCTGGGAGGAGCAGCGGGATGAGGTCGAGCATTCTGCAAAGCGGATCACCGGGGTGATCGGCGGTATCGGGCCGCCTGCCGGCGATGCGATGCCGGGGGAGGCGCACCTGCAGGCGACCTATGACGAACTCCGTGCGCATTACGATGAGGAGTTTGGGGGATTCGGATCGGCTCCCAAATTCCCGACATCGCACAATCTCCTCTTTCTCCTGCGCTGGTGGAGGCGTTCGGGCGATCCCGCCGCCCTTGGCATGGTGGAGCGCACCCTTCGCGCCATCCGGAACGGCGGGGTCTTCGACCAGGTGGGGTTCGGGGTGCACCGCTACGCGGTCGACCGCGAGTGGCTGGTGCCGCATTTCGAAAAGATGCTCTACGATCAGGCACTGCTCGCGTATACGTGCGTGGAGGCCTATCAGGCGACGGGCGATCCCTTCTTTCGGCTGGGTGCCGAGGATCTGTTCGCCTATGTGCTGCGCGCTCTGCGGGATCCGGAAGGCGCGTTTTATTCGGCGGAGGATGCCGACAGCGAGGGAGTCGAAGGCAGGTTCTACCTCTGGACCGAGCCGGAGATCCGGGATACCCTCTCCGGCGAGGACGCCGATATCGCGGTCTACGCGTTCAACGTCCTGCGGGGCGGAAATTTTGCGCAGGAATCCACCGGGATGCGGAGCGGCGCAAACATCCTCCATATGACCGAGCAGCCCGCCGGTATTGCCGCACGCTTCGGATTGGGGGAGGACGAAATCGCCGCACGCATGGAACGGATCCGCACCATCCTGTTCTCTGCGAGACAACGGCGCGTCCCCCCCGGAAAAGACGATAAAATCCTCGCTGACTGGAACGGGCTTATGATCGCTGCTCTTGCCAAAGCAGGGGCCGCCTTCGGCGACGAACGGCTGATAGTGGCGGCACGCGACGCTGCATCATTTATCATGGAAAACCTCTCCTCCGGCGACACCGTCCTGCTCCACCGGTATAGGGACGGTGGTGCGGGCGTCACGGGCACCCTCGACGACTACGCCTCGCTGGTCTGGGGCCTGATCGAACTCTATCTTGCGACCGGCGATTCCGCATTTGTGGAACGTGCGGTGGCGTTCAACGAGCATATCCTCACGCACTTCTGGGATGAGAGGGACGGCGGATTCTTCTTTGTTGCGGACGATGCGGAGAAACTCATCGCCCGCACCAAAGAGATCTATGACGGCGCAATCCCCTCGGGAAATGCCGTCTGCATGCTCAACCTGCTCCGCCTCGCCCGGCTTACGGGCAGATCGGATCTCGAGGAACATGCATCCGTTCTTGCAAAGACATTCGCACCTGCGGTCGCCCGCACACCCTCCGCCCACGCGTTCTTTGCCTGCGCCCTCGATTTCGCCCTCGGCCCCTCGTACGAGGTCGTCGTGGCAGGCAGTCGGGGCGCAGCGGATACCGAAGCGCTGCTTGCTCTGCTCAGGACGGCGTATCTTCCTTCGACCGTCTGGCTTACCGTCGATCCCGGCAGCGAGGGCGGCGATATTTTCGGGCTGGCGCCGTTTGCCGCCGGCATGGAGATGCAGGGGGGCCGTGCCACTGCACATGTCTGCCGTGAGCACACCTGCCTTCGCCCGGTTTCCGATCCCGCCGATCTGCATTCCCTCCTGGTAGGGGCGCCCGAGCCCGCCCCTGCCGGGAAACAATGATTACTCTTTCTTGACCGGGTTGCCTGCGGCAGTCCAGCCGCGCATGCCCCCGAGGAGGTTGGCAACCTTTTCATACCCTGCCTTCTTGAAAAGGCTGGCGCCGATACTTCCCTTGAACCCTGCATCGCAGTAGACGAGCACCTGTGCGTCCCTCGGCACCTCGTCGATCCGGTCCGGCAGGTGGCCGAGGTAGATGTGGTGTGCGTCGTCAATATGGCCCATTTTTTTCCGGTTGCCGAGAGTGCGCACGTCGACGATAAACAGGGAGGGATTCCCGAGGTGCCCGGACAGGATCGCTGGATCCCACGAATCCACGTACTCAAGCGGTTTTCCCGCGACAAACCATGCCGAGAAGCCCGGGGCGAGACAGCCGTGGATATTGTCGTATCCCATGCGTATGAAGTATTTTACCCCCGATTCCAGATTATGGTTAAAATCGTCGATGAGAATGATGGGGGTGTCGTAGTCGGCCAGATAGCCGGCGTATGCGGATAGAAGCGTCCGGGGGATGTTGATGCTTCCCGGTATATGCCCTCCGGCAAAACTCGAGGGCGCCCTGATATCCACCACCTGCGCACCCAGCTTCACCGCCTCCTCCACCTCGCCGGGCGACATGCACGCGAGGTCGGGGACGGTGTGGAGGAGCGGTGCGCCTTCTTTATTCCACTCCTCCATCCTGCGGAAGTAGGGGGGGTAATAGTGCTCTTCGGATCCCTTGTAGTCGATGAACTCCTCGCGGGACATCTGCAGGAGGATATTGTTGCCTTTTTCGTAGCCGATCGTGGTCTGCTCGAGATCGGCGATCCCCGCGGCGCAGACCGACCCGGCGCCGTGCGCAGGGCAGACGATGACCCCGTCGCCGAGGGGGAGGATTTTTTCGGTGATCGATTCGTAGAGATAGGTGGCCATCTCTTTCTGTCGGTCTTTTCCGTAGAAATCGGTTCTTCCCGCATCGCCGGCGAAGAGGGCGTCGCCGGTAAACACCATCAGCACGTCGTCGGAGACGGCGGTCTCCTTGAGGGTGACGGAGATGCTTTCAAGGGTGTGGCCCGGGGTCTCCAGCACGCCCAGTTCCAGGGTGCCGATGCGGAAGGTGTCGCCGTCATGCACCGGTGTGCCATAGGCGAAGTCGAGCGCAGCACCGTGCAGGATTTTCGCACCCGTGCGGTCGGCAATCTCCAGAGAGCCGATCACGTAGTCCTCGTTTTTATGCGTTTCGAAGACATGCGTAATCTGCATATTCCGCTCGCGCGCCTCGCTGAAATATACCTCA
>DSDF01000108.1 GCA_011048835.1 Methanoculleus sp.
ATCGTTGTAATTTTGGGATTGCATGTAGTTTGCGGTCGTCTCGGCACAGCGACGCTTGTTCTCGTTGTACCGCTCTGTCTTGGGTTATTCTGATCGTAGTGAGGACTCGCTAAAAATTAGAGAAGTACTGAAGCACTATTCGATGCAAAATAAAATCGGTTGAGTTTTATTCTCCTTTTTTTAATTTCATTTTTGCAGGGCGAAGAGCGAAGAGGATACCAGTATGACGTTCGAGAGAAAAATTGCATCGCTATTCAACCTTACCGACGAAAACTGGATGAAGCATGCAAATCCGTGGAGTGTCTGGACACGATATTCCGTGTTGCCACTCATTGTCCTGGCGTTCTGGAGCAGAATATGGATTGGTTGGTGGGCTCTCATACCCGTACTGGTATCATTGGCCTGGATGTTTTTAAATCCCGTATTTTTTAAAAAGCCGGCGTCAACAAACAACTGGGCATCAAAGTCTGTGCTGGGAGAACGTGTCTACCTGAATCGAGATACCACCGAAATCCCGAAGCATCACAAAGTAATGCCGAATATCCTCAACGGCATATCTTCCATTGGAATGCTCATTGCAATCTACGGTGTCGTGGTGCTTTCTGTTTGGCCTGCGATATGTGGCATATCGTTGGCGTATGTAGGAAAAAGCTGGTATTTGGACAGAATGGTCTGGCTGTTTGAAGATATGAAAGACATGCCGGAATACGCGGCATGGCTCTATTAAAAAAGGCTCGGGTGCTCGGCGGGGGCGGTGATCTCCATTGACCTTTTATGGAACCGTTCCCTGACGTCCGCCACGATGACCCGATCGATATCGCGTCCCGTGTGGAAAACCACGGGGCTTCACACGCCTTCACCACGCTTCTGATCGGTGCAGCACGATGCAATGCCAGGTTCCCCGGTGCGGGTGATCGGTACCATGGCCGGGATCGCGCAAGAAGAGTTCTTGAAAGCATACGAAAAGGCTTGATTTCTCCTGCCGCATCACCACGCAACGTTTCCGTGCGGAGCCATTGCAGTGCTCCGAAAAAGGTATCGCCCGGCGTTTTCTCCCGTGCCGGGCTGGTTCCATCAGCCCCTCTTCTGTGCGGCCGTATACGCGTCGTACATGCTGTACAGCCACACGATCAGGTACAGGGGGATTCCTATCACCACGCTCGAGAGGGCCGCGAAGACCGCGGCGAGCACGAAGAGGGCGACCGCCTTCAACAGCTGTCCGGTGTAGAACTGCCCGAGGCCCGGGATGAAGAACGACAGGACGAGGGCGAGCAGTGGTGATGCCATGAAAAGCGTATCGCGCCGTCGATATTTGCCACTTCTGATCTGTGCCTGAAACAGGGAGTACCGAAAAATCGTGTAACGGAGCCCGGCGAAGGCCTGAACGCCGCACCCGGGGCCCGAATTTGCATACAATATTTATACAACTGAACACAATTCGTATTCATGCTCACGCGCCTCTTCTCCTCGAAGGTCAGGGTGAAACTCCTCGAGCTCTTCCTGCTCCACCCCGACGAAGAGTGGTTCGTGCGTGAAATCACCCGCAAGACCGGGGAGAACATCAACGCCGTCCGGCGGGAGCTCGGCAACCTCGAGCAGCTCGGCCTGCTGGAGAGTACGATGCGGGGGAACCAGAAATACTACGCCGTGAGGACCGGTTTTCCCCTCTTCGAGGAGCTCGCCCGCATCATGGTCAAGACGAGGGGCATCGCCGACGTCCTGCGGGAGCACCTGGAAGCGGTGCCGGGGATCACCCGGATGTTTCTGTTCGGTTCGTTTGCGGAAGGGACGTTCGGGCCGGGCAGCGATATCGATCTCTTTGTCATCGGGTACGTGGACGAAACGGCGCTCATCGATGCGGTCAGCACCGCAGAGCGCCGCCTGGGCCGCGAGGTGAATTACGTGCTGTTCACGCCGGAGGAGTTCCGCGGGAGGATCGCCTCGAAGGACCCCTTCGTCACCCATGTGCTGCACGGCAGGATCGTTGAACTGGGGGCTGAGCCGTGAACGATGAGGATCTCCAGCGAGAACGACTGGTCCGTCCTCTTGCCTACGATCCGAGGAGGGTCGCCGAAGCACTCGGCCTTGCCCGCAGGGACGTGGCGACGGCGCGGGCGATGCTTGCCGTGAACTCCGACTGGGCGTACAATATCGCCTACAATGCGATGCTGCAGGCGGTCCGCGCCCTGATGTTCTCCCGCGGCGTTCGGCCCACCGGGTGCCACCAGCACGTCGCGGTGGTCAGGTACGCGGAACTCCACCTGGATCGGCAATGGAGCGTGCAGCTTGACAGGATGCGGCGCAAGCGGCACGTTTCCGTCTACGATACCGCGGGGACGATCCCCGAGACCGAGGCGGCGAACGCGGTGGCGCGGGCCGAGGAGTTTTTCGCCGTTATCGAGGAGATAGTGAGCGGCGGTCCGGAGGGATGAACCGCTCCCGGCCGGCGAGTGGCCACCCGGGCCTCCCGGCACCCCTGGCGGAACATCACAATTCTTAACATGACTTCTGCCTACCATACCCATGCCATGTGCCCAGAAAGAGTACATTCCACGGGGGCCTCCCCGTGAATATCCTCGGGATCGCCGGCAGCCCCCGGGCGGGCGGCAACACCGAGGTGCTGCTCGCAGAACTGCTCGCCGGCGCCGCAGAAGTCGGGGCCGAGACGGAGGCCGTGCACCTGCGCACCTGCGCCATCCACCCCTGCACGGGCTGCGAGCGCTGCAGAAAAGACCTCACCTGCACCCGGTTCTACGACTCCATGCACCTCCTCTACCCGAAGATCGAGGCCGCCGACGGTCTCATCGCGGGTTCGCCGACCTATAACTACAACATCACCCCGGAGATGAAGGCCTTCATCGATCGCCTCTACCCCTACTACCGGTTCTCCGACGAGCGGCCGGGCCCGTGGTCAACCTACTTTGCGGGACAGGGGAAACAGGCGCTGGTCTTTTCGGTGGCCGAACAGGACGACCCCGAAGAGCGGGGATTTGCCATCGAGGCGATGCAGCGGCCGCTCGAGGCGCTGGGCTTCGAGGTGACAGAGACCGTGCACGAGGGGGGCTACTTCCCGAAGGGTGCGGTGGTCCGCGACCCGGCCCTGCGAAAGCGGGCGCGGGAGGCAGGCAGGCGGTTTGCCCGCAGGCTCCGGTAAGAGAAGGCTATCGCCTCTCCCGCCCCTCCAAAAGCTCCCGGATCGCCTTTACCTCGGCGAGGAGGGCGGCATCGGTCGAGCGGGGCTCTCCCTCCATTCCCGTGGCGTCCCCGGCGTTCTTCGTTCCCCGCACGAACTCCATGATCACCTCGCGCAGCTCCTCGGGCTCCTCGATCCCTTCAAGGCTGAGTTCCGCCTGCGCCTGGGCGCTGTAGCCGGCGGTCTGGATCTTCAGGCTGGAGATGCCGAACCGGCGCATCACCGGGCCCTGGACGATGTCCACGTTGGTGATCCGCGAATACGGCACGATGCCGGTCCGCCGGAACCAGACCCCGCGGCGCCAGCTGATCTCGTCGCCGGACAATCGATAGACCACGGTCCGGTAGTAGAGAGGGATCCAGAACGACCAGAAGGAGACGAGCAGCAGCAGGAGCACCAGGGCGATGACGGCATAGGTCGGGGGGATGAACACGATCACGGGGGCCAGCCAGGACAGCACGCCGAGGGCGATGACGAGGGCCATATAGGCATAGTAGTAGCCCTTCAGCCGCGGGTCGGGGCGGATGTCCCTGCCGAGAAGCGATCCGGTATCGGGCTTTTTTGTCATTACCATGGTGTGGGGAGTAACGCCAGAAAAAATGGTGTGGATGTCCGCGGGCGGATCACTGCCGGGAGAGGCAGACCCAGTGGTCGTAGATGGGGTCGCGGTCGTTCTCCCAGGTCTCCGCGTCCCGCCCCGCCTCCTCGCACCACGCCGCCACCGTGCGCACCTCCGGCTCGGTGGCAACGGTGATCAGGGTCTCGCCGGAGAGATCGAGCAGTTCGCATGCGATATCCTCCCACATGGGGGCGTTGAAGCTGCTGATGTCGCCGAGCATCAGCGCCACCCCCGCCTCCACCGGACCGTCGAGGTAGTCGCCCGCCCGGGTGCCGTCGATCCACATGGTCTCGTCGGGCAGGAGGCGCCCCGAAGCAAGGCCGCGCGCGAGGAGCTCCGCGTCGTTGTCGTAGGCCAGCGGCGTCATGCCCAGGCGCCGGAGGACGAGCGATCCGGCGCCCGACCCGCAGCAGCAGTCGAGGCAGGTCCAGCCCGGGCGCGTGCCCCACACCTCCCGGAGGAGTGCCTCAACGAGATCGGGCCGGTCGGGGCGCATGTCTTCCGGTGCCGGGGCCACATCGCGCTGCAGTTCCCGGGCATAGTACTCGCGCAGCGCCCGGATCCACACCTCGCGCGGCTCCTGGTAGATGTCGCCGCCCGCCTTCTCGAACGCCTCGATGACCTCCATGTAGCAGGCGCGGAAGACAAAACTCGTCACCCCCCAGGCATCGTCCCGGCGAATCGCGAAGGCGATGGGCCGTTCGCCCTTGTCCACCAGAAGGCGCGCTTCGTCCGCCTCTTCGGCGAGGACCATCGCGGTGTAGAGGTCCTCGGTCAGCTCCGCGAACGAGGGCTCGATGCAGCGGAGCCCCTCTATCTCGAATAGTGTCTCGATTGTCATACGTTTCTCTCGATCCGCACACCTTCGGGCGCCCTGATCATGCCGTCGATCCGGGCGTCCTCGTGCAGGGTGAGGTGGGCGCAGTTCACATCGCCCAGCACGTGCACGCCCTGGCTGATCACCACGGACTTTCCGCCGGTCACGTTGCCGTGGACGACCGTCCCCTCCCGGATGCTCACCGCGTCATCGGCCCTGATGCTGCCGAAGATGGTCGACATCTCCATGACGGCGATTGCCCCGGCCCTGATGTTGCCGTGCAGCCGGCACCCCGTGCCGATCACCATGCTTTTGGGCACGGAGAAGACCTCCATGTTGATCACCGAGGTGGGCGGGATCATGAGGGGGATGCTCTTTTCTTCGGGTGCGTCCTGTTCCTCGTCCTCGTCATCACCGAAAAGGTTGTTTAAAAATTCGTCGATTTCGTCCTCTTTGTCAAGGCCGAGCATCGTCACAAGGTAGAGCATGATGTAGGCGATGACCGGCAGCGGGTTGCGGATGGAGATCCATCCCCGCGCCTCGAAGCCCTTCTCGATCTGCACGTTGTCCCCGATGTCGAGGTCGCCCCTGACGATGAGCCGCCCGTGGATCTTGACGCCCTCCCCCAGGTAGGCGTCGGACTGGGTGATTACGTCGCCGTGGATCACGCACCAGTTGTCCACCCTGATGTCGCCGTCCGCATGGATATTGCCGTTGATGGTGCAGAGTTCGCAGACGATCACGTCCTTTCCCTGCAGCCCGAAATCTATCTTGCAGCGGTCGCCGATGACAATGCTCTGGTCTGTCTTGAGGGTATGCTCCTGCAGTTCCGTCTCGTCGGGGAGGGTGCACTGCTGGAGCCAATCGTGAACGCTGCTCTCCATGCTCGGCCGCCTGAAAAATATTCATCGCAGGACCTTAAGTCTGTTATCTTTTTTGTATCGAAACGAGAGGGGCGCATCGTCGCGCCCGCGTGCGGCATGCGGG
>DSDF01000065.1 GCA_011048835.1 Methanoculleus sp.
CCGCGTTCGTCCAGAATATCGGGTCGGTCGCCCTCTTCCACCCCGCCCTGATGAGGATCGCTAAGACGACAGGGATCCCGCCTTCCCGCCTCGTCATGCCGATGGGGTTTGCGGCGATCGCCGGCGGCACCCTCACCATGATCGGTTCGGGAGCCCTGATCATCGTAAACGATCTCCTGGTCGCCAGCGGCGCAGAGCCTTTCGGGTTCTTTGCAGTGACGCCGGTGGGTCTTCTCCTCCTCGGCACGGCAATCCTGTATTTCCTCCTGTTGGGCCCATACGTCCTCCCCGGAGGCCACCCGGGGTCCCGCAGGCCCGGAAGCCAGGAGTATCTCGTGGACACCTGGCAGCTCCCCACCAAGATGCATCACTACTCAATCCCGGCCGCCAGCCCTCTTGTCGGCAAGGAACGGGAAGAGGTGCGCCTGAAAACAGATTATTCCCTCCATCTTCTCGCCGTGACGGAAAAGAAGGAGGTCTCCTACGCGCCGTGGCGGCACGCCACCCTGCGTGCCGGGCAGTACCTCACCCTTCTGGGCAGAGCGGAGGACGCGGAGAGGTTCGCATCCGACTACTCGCTCCAGCGCAGCCCCGACCAGGAGCGCCTCTCCGCTGAGGTTGGGGGCGTGTATGCCGGGTTTGCGGAGATCGTGGTCAGGCCGCACGCGCAGGTCGCCGGCAGCACCCTGCGGGAGATCGCATTCAGAAAGACCTACGGCGTCGAGCCTCTCATGTTCTCCTCGGGGGGCACCGAGCTGCGCATGGGGTTCTTCGACACCCCCCTCTCGGCCGGCGACGCCATCGTGGTCTTCGGGCCATGGAACAACATCCACGCACTCGCCGCCGACCCGAACTTCATCCTCTCCACCAGGGTCGAGGAGCCCGCCATGCGGAGGGAGAAGGCACCCGTTGCCATCTTCTGTTTTGCCGGGGGGATCGCTCTCACGCTGACCGGGATCCCGATCTCCATGGGCCTCCTCACCGGGGCGCTTGTCATGGTCCTCGCCGGCGTGCTCAGCATCGACGAGGCCTACCGCTCGATCGACTGGAAGACCATATTCCTGCTCGCCGGCCTCCTCCCGCTCGGCACGGCGATGATCAACACGGGGACGGCAGCCCTGATCGCCGGCAGCGTGCTCCCGCTCATCGGCGGTGCCCACCCCCTGCTGCTCTTCATCGGCATCGGGGCGCTCGCGACCCTGTTTACCCTGCTGATGTCCAACCTCGGGGCCGTCGTTATCCTGGTCCCGATCGCTCTCCTCGTGGGCGCCGAAACCGGGACTGATCCCCGCGGCCTGGCCCTGCTCGTCGGGCTCTGCGCGTCCAACTCATTTCTCCTGCCGACGCACCAGGTGAACGCCTTCCTCATGTCATCGGGCGGCTACCACACGGCCGATTACCTGAAGGCTGGCAGTATCCTGACTATTCTCTTCCTCGTCATCGTTTCGGGATGGGTTTATATGCTCTTCGCATGACTAACTGTTCCAGAGACGAACGGAGTGAATGAGAGAATGGTAATTCAGCAGTTTTTCCTGCCTGGCATCGCGCACAGCTCGTATCTGATCGGCACCACGGGGACCTGCGCCATCATCGATCCCGCACGGGACGTCGACCGCTACATCGATGCCGCATCCGATCTCGGCCTTTCGATCACCCATATCCTTGAGACGCACCTGCACGCCGATTTCGTCTCGGGCCATATCGATCTGGCGGAGAAGACCGGCGCCCGGATCTATGCGCCGGAATCCGGGTCCTGCGAGTTCGACCATGAACCGGTGGGCGACGGCACGCAGTTTTCGGTCGGCGATATCAGGTTTGATGTCCTTGATACGCCCGGCCACACCCCTGACGGCGTCACCTACGTGGCCACCGATCTCTCCCGCGGCGACGATCCGTTTGCCGTCTTCCCCGGCGACACGCTCTTTGTCGGCGACGTCGGGCGGCCCGACCTCTTTCCCGGGCAGGCCCGGGACCTCGCAGCGCTCCTCTACGAAAGCCTGCACAGGAAGATCCTCGCGCTGCCCGACCACTGCATGCTCTTTCCTGCGCATGGCGCCGGGTCGCTCTGCGGCCGGGCGATGGGATCGATGCGCTCCTCCACCATCGGCTACGAGCGCCAGTTCAACGAAGCGCTGCAGATCGCCGACCGGGAGGAGTTTATCCGCTCGCTCACCGAGGGGATGCCGCCGGCACCGGACCATTTTGCCCGGTGCAGCGAGATCAACCGCCGCGGCCCCGCTCGTATCCGCACCCTCCCGGCGATCCGGCCGATGAAGCCGGCCGAGTTCAGGGAGCGGGTGGAACGGGGCGATACTACTGTCCTTTCAGTCAATAATTACGCCGCTTTCGGGGGGCAGCACGTCCCGGGGAGTTTCCACATCGACCTCGGTGGGAACTTCTCCACCTTTGCGGGGTGGGTGCTCCCGCCGGAGCGCGAAATCCTGCTCGTCGCCGACAGCCCGGCACAGGCGGCGGCGGCGGTGGTGCTGCTCCGCCGCGTGGGGCACGACCGCACCATCGGCTATCTCGAGGGAGGGGTCCATGCGTGGGCGATGGCGGGCTATCCGACCGCCCATGTCCCCCAGGTCTCGCCGGCCGAGGTGCATGCGATGATCACGGAGGAGGGGGCAATGCTCGTGGACGTGCGCACCGCCGAAGAGTACGACGAGGGGCACGTGGCCGGTGCGATCAATATCATGGTGACGGACCTGAGGGAGCGCGCCGACGGACTCGATCCAGCGCGGCCGGTCGTCGTGATGTGCAGGACCGGGCAGCGATCGAGCATGGGGTCCAGCATCCTGAAACGGAAGGGGTTCGCATGCGTCTACAATGCTGCGGGCGGGATAACCGCCTACCATGCGGCCGGCTATTCCTGAGAGGGAGGGATGGTCCGGACGCCATATGTCGCCGGTGCCGGGACCGGCATGCTCTCCCGGTTCTCGTTCCCCCCTCCCAGCCCCCCGATCGCGTGCTCGACGGTCGCTCTTCGTATGGGCGGGCTGATCGAGCGGCCGTCTGCCGGGATGCGGTGCCGGAGCGGGCTCGTTCTCGACCTGGAATGTTCACGATTTCGCAAAAAGGGGATGGGCCCGATGCGATTCGAACGCATGACCGTCCGGTTATGAGCCGGACGCTCCACCACTAAGCTACGGGCCCGCAGGGCACACCGGCAGGGATGCTGGTGCGTGTATATATACATCAATCGGTGGTAAAAAAGGTTGCCGGGGGTGCCGCGCGCCCCGGTGTGCGGCGATCGGTGCGTTCCCCCTCTCTAGAATCCTTTTCTCCGTTTCGGTCTCTTTCGCCGCACCACCATGATGCCCGCTCCCACCATGATAATGCCTGCTGCGGAAAGGCCGGCAAGCCAGACGAGCCCCATATCCAGCTCCTTTTCGAGGGTGATGGTGACCGAGCGCACCTCTTCGCCAGGCGCAATGCCGATCGCGGTCCATGCGGTGGTGTAACCCTCCATCGATGCAGTGAAATTGTAGGAATCTGCCGGCGGAAGGCTGTCGCTGATCATCCCCTTCGCATCGGTAATCCCGAACGCATCGCCGTTGACACTGACCTGCGCCCCGGCGATTACCTCGCGGTCCTGGTCCTGCACCAGCACACTGACCGTCGCCAGCTCCCACGCCATTTCGGCGGCAATATCCTGGCCCGGCTGGTCGACCACGCGCTCCTCTTCCCAGGCGACGAAGCCGTCTTTTGTGATGCGGATTTCATAGGTTCCCTGCAGTACGTCCTGAAGGCTGAACCGGCCGTACGCGTCCGTCTCGCCCTTTCGCTCCTCGTCGAGGAAGACTGCCGCACCCGCAACCGGGACTCCCGCGGGGTCGACCGCGATCAGGGAGACGGGGTAGGTGGCCAGCGAGAGGGCGAGATCCAGAATGAGGTCGTCTTTGTTGATATACCGGGAGACCGTGAGATCGCGGAAACGCTCCGCCTCAACACGGAGCTGCACCTGCTTTTTCCGGTCGAGGTGGGTGATGAGGATACCGTTGCTGCCGGTCACCCCGGCGCGGTTCCCGTCGATGAACACCTCGGCCCCCGCGACGGGCGCACGGTCGTCGGCGCTGAGCACCCGCACTGCGATACGGCCCTCGTGCACGAGCCAGTGCTGCAGCGTGACGCCATCGTCGTCAACCTCGTACTCCCGGGTATCGGTGACGTAGTCGTCCGCACTGATCTCGATGGTATACTTTGCATCTTTTGCGAGTTCGAAGGTGGCGCTGCCGTCGGTGCGCGTCCTCGCGGTCTTCGTCTCGTCGCTGCCTGCGAGGGTTACCTTCAGGCGGGCGTAATCGACGGGCTCGAGCGTGTCGGCGTCGTAGACGAGGATCGTGACGCTCGCGGTATCAAGGTCGAGGTCCACAGCGACCGAGGTGTCGTCCTCGTCGACCCAGTCACTCCAGTCCTTGTACCCGCCATTCCGCACCTCGAGCTCGAAGGGCTCATCAAATGAATGGGAATACGAATACTTCCCGTCGCTGTCGGTTTTCCCCTCGTAGTTCCCGTCGATATAGATGGAGGCTCCCGAGATGGCGGAGCCGTCATCATCATCCTGAACGGTAATTTCCAGCGTGGTCGCCTGGACGGCACCAACCAGGAGTACGCACGCCATAAGGACAAAAAACAGGCGAATTCGCATGAAAAAGGTATTTTCATCTGCCAATTTTAATTCATCGGTTTGCATTGGGAGGGCGGTTCGAAACCGGGCCCGGCAGGATGCTGCCGCACCCGTGTGCGCATGCCGGCGTACCGCCGTGACCGGGAGAGCGGTTGAATGATACATTCATAGGGGCAGACGTGCCATGCGGGGATGCCATGGACACCGATGCAACCACCGCATGCAGCCGGGACATCATGCGCGAGTTCGCCGCCCTGACCGGACTTGAGCCTCCCGGCACCCGTCCCAACCGCTACCTGTGGACGGACGCTTTCGCGGTCGGCACCTATCTTGCGCTCTTTCGCCGGACGAACGACCGGAGCTTGCTTGACCGTGCGCTACGCCTCGTCGACCAGGTGCACCGCACCCTTGGGCGGCACCGGGACGACGATCCCAGAGACGGCTGGATCAGCGGGCTCTCCGAGCGGGAGGGGGCGCTTCACCCGACTCTGGGGGGGCTGCGGATAGGAAAGCGCATGAACGAACGCGGGGCGGACGAACCTCCCGACGCGCACGAAGAATGGAACCGGGATGGGCAGTACTACCATTACCTGACGAAATGGATGCATGCCCTTGCCCGCGTGGCCGCGGTCACCCGGGATCCCGTCTATCTGCGGTGGGCGATGGAGCTCGCAAAGGCCGCGCATGCGGCGTTCACCTATGCCCTCCCCTCGGGCGGCGGCAAGAGGATGTGCTGGAAGATGAGCATCGATCTGTCCCGTCCCCTCGTCCCCTC
>DSDF01000125.1 GCA_011048835.1 Methanoculleus sp.
CGGAGGTGATGTTGCCGTGCACTATTTTGCCGTATTCCATGTCCTTGCAGGGGATCGTGGAGAGTTCCCAGCCGCAATTGCGGGCCGTGGCGAACACATCCATGCCGGACGCCTCCATGGAGGGGCGCACCAGGTCGAGGTGCCGGCACAAACGCCTGATGCTCTCGTCGACGATCCCATCCTGTTCCTCTGCGACGCAGTGCTGGTGTTCGCAGTAGATGCAGGGGTAGGCGCCGAACCCGAAGGCCTTGTAGAACCCGTCGTAGAATGCGGTTTTTTCGAGAACGTGCACCGTCCCGTTCACCCAGAGGATCAGGTCGCGAAAGAACGGGTGAAAGTCGAGCGGGATCTCCTCGGGGGTGAGATCCGGGTGGCCGGGAACCCCATCGAACCGCAGAAGGAGGCCCGTGTGGTACTCGTCGATCATTTTCCGGGTCTCCTCGGGAGTGGGGGCGTACGGCGGGCAGCTCAGGTGTTTTGCATACCCCTTGCAGCCGAACCGGCACTTGAACCGGACCCACTGCGACACCACGATATCGGCCGGAGCGACGAGCGAGATGATGGCATTCCGCTCGCCCGCCAGCCGGGTGAGTTTTTCGATCTCCAATTTCAGTTCGTCCCGCATCGGTTCCATAGCAATAACTCCCTGCTACGCCCCGGAGGATAATACCAGCGATGGGGGGGACCTGGAGCGAACCCCTATTGGCTCTCACAGAGTATACATGAGTGATGATACCGGAGTTTCTCCGGGAACTGGAGCACTGCACCCTCTGCGAGTGGCGGTGCGGGGTCAACCGGTATGCCGGGGAGCGGGGCCTCTGCGGGATCGGCACGCCTGAGGTCGCCGCCGCAATGCTCCACCCGGCGCCGCCGGCGAGCTATACGATCTTCCTTGCCGGCTGCAACTTCCGGTGCCTCAACTGCCAGAACTGGGAGATCGCCCACTATCCCGACACAGGGGAGCCCGTCAGGGGCTTCGTTGATCCGGGCAGCATGGCAGACGAGGCCCTTGCCGCCATCCGGTCGATCAAGGGGAGGCTGATCGGCGCCGACCGGATATTCTTCAGCGGGGGATCGCCCGACCCCTCGCTGCCCTACGTGGAGGAGGTGGTGCGGGAGGCCCGGACGCGGAACCCCGCGGTGCGTGTCAACTACGATACCAACGGGTTTCTGACCGGGGCATCCCTCGCACGGGTGCTCGAGATCGCCACCTCGATCACCTACGACATCAAGGCGTACCACGACGACGTCCACCGGGCGCTGACCGGCGCCCCCGTCGCCCCGGTGCTGCGAAACGCTGCGGAAATCGCCCGAAACTACCCGGAGAAACTCTGGGAGTTCCGCCTCCTCGTCATCCCGGGGATCACGGCGGACGAGGTTTTCCCGGTGGCGGCGTTCCTCGCGGCGATCGACGAGACGCTCCCTCTCGACCTCATCGCGTTCCGGCCGAACTTCGTCCTCGAGCACCACCCTGCCGCCATCCAGTACCTGATGGAGGAGGCGGTGCGGGAGGCGCGGGCCGCCGGGCTCGAAAACGTCAGAGTGCACGGATACCCGGGAGTTGCCGGCGATCCCCCCGGAACGCTGTCGCCTCCCGCGAGGAGAGGGGGCGTTGCGCTCGCCCGGCACAGTGCACAACGTGCCGGATGCCCCGCCGACGTCCGCGACTGCGGCGCCTGCGCACTGCAGCAGCGCTGCCCGATCCGGCGGTACCGGGCGGGGAGGTCGCGATAACCGAATTTCGCCGGGCCCTGCCGGCGAAACCATTCATGCCGTCGGGCCCGCTGAAGAGGGAACGAAGCGATAGTTGGGGCGGATCGCCGCCACGTTCCGGGACGACCGACCACTCGACAGTATGACGGATCCGGAGAAAGCACGAGAAGGGGAATAACGGCACGCACTGCCAGTTCCCGGTACATGGGAACAGGAAACGGTGTATCGCCCGGGATACCCATTCCGAAGGGTGATCCCGGAGCTGTTCGTTGGATAGGGGCCGTCTTCCCCGGATCCCTCCGGCGGCTCACTGCTCCTCGTCCGCCGGCGCATCGGCCGCGAGGCGGATCAGGTTCTCCCGCCCTTTCCTGATCTTGACGATCATGCCGCGTGCATGAATGTCATTGAGCACCGTGCTCACCGTGGACCGGGGGAGCGCAGTCATTCTCACGATGTCTGACTGGAAGAGTTCGCCGCCCTGCGATTTGAGCAGGTGCACGATCCGGTCCTCGAGGCTCGCGGCGCCGGTCCCGGCGTCGGGCGCAGGGTCGGGGGACGGTGCGGGGGCACTGCTGCGCCTGCGAACCGCGACCGCACCGCCGATGATAAACAGCACCACGAGGCCTGCTGCGGCATACACCAGCGGAAATGCCTGCGGTTCGAGCACCACCCGCGGCTCGCCGGCGCCGAACAACTGCGGTCCGGACCAGACAAGGCCGTCTCGTGTCGCGTCGGCGTCGGGCGAGACCTGCGCGACCGTGTACCCGTCGGGAATGCGGATGACCAGCGTGTTGCCCCGGTCGAGGTACATCCCGCCGGTGAACGCATCGCCGATGGTGATGGTGGCAGCGGGCCGGACAAACCCTTCCCAGAGCGCCGTATACAGCACGACCCCGTACCTCCCGGTCGGCGATTCCTGGATGACCGCGTTGCCGGTGACGCTTCCGATCGCCATGGACCGCCCGGTCGCCGCTGCTGCCTGTGCCGCCGACCGCTCCATCAGCCCCCGGAACTCAGGCAGGTAGACCTCAGCGAGGTCGGCGGCGTATGCCTCGAAATCCGCCACGTCCGCAGCGGTGCGGAGAAGCGTGCGGTATTCGACGTGCCAGAACGCGGACCCGTCATCCGCAACCGTGACCGTGTACGTGATCGAGTAGTCCGGGACTTCTGCCGCCGCTGCCGTGCCGGTGAGGGCGGCAGACAGCAGGAACACAAGAAGCACCAGCAGTGCCCACCGCAGCACACGTCTCAATCCTTCGCCTCCGTTGGATATACTGGATGTTTCCCGGCCCGAGAAGAAAAAAGTTAGGAAATGGTCCTGAGGGAGGAATTGCTGCTGCTTTTCTTCCCGATGGCAGGGTTATCAGGCATTCCCGGGTTTCCCGTTATTAGCGAATCCCATGGCACCTTTGGCCGCCGCAGCCTTCTCCTGCCCTGTGGTGTTGGCCGTATCTGCGCCCGCTTTCACCGGAACGGTTCTGGTCTCCTGAACCTGGGCAGTGCGGTTCTCTTTCGCTTCTTCTCTCTCCTGCTGCTTGAGTTCCATCATGACCGCTTTCATGAACGTTGCCTGATTCTTCTCCGCAATGCGCTCGAAACGCATCTGTGTCTTCTCCTGGAACTTCTGCTCGAGAGCAAGGCTGTTGTTGTACGCCCGCTGGAGGCCGGTACTGTTGGGATTGGCCTCGAGAAGGTTCTGCAGTACGAGCTGGTGCTTGAGCACCATCTCCTGCGCATGCAGAAGGCCGGTCTCGTTCGTCGCCTGCAGGCGCAGCCGGGTGGCGTTTGTGGACTGCAGGTAGAGGGCGATTGCGCGTTCTGCCGCTTCCGTATTGTTCTGCTGCAGCTCGCTGCGCACCTCGGAGAGCCGGAGCCGACTGTGTTTCAGCTGCTTGGTGATGTACTCGGTTTCGTTTGTCGTGAAGGCGAGGTCGAGGTCTTCGAATGCAATTTTAAGGCCGTAAAGCGGGTTGCCCGGTCCAATCGGCCCGTTGTAGGGCTGCACGTCATCGAGAAACACGGTCTCAGTCTGCTCCTGCGCCGCCGCCGCACCCGCCATACAGAGAAGGGCGAGGGTGCATAGGCAGGCCATCCATCCGATGCTTTTTCTCATGGTGGTTTACTCCTGTGAATTTCAGCGCATTTACGCTGAAAGAATGGTGGAATCCTGGTGATATAAGCCCGGCGACCGTTCAGGCCCACCCGGATCCGACGGGATTGTTCAGGTGCGTAAAAGATTGTTCAGGATTGTTCAGAGAAGGAATTGGAGTCCATATTGCGCAGGATTGGGAAGCCGGGGAATCGGGAGGCAGATAGCCGGTATTTTCTCCGGAACCGATGGGGTGCGCGCACGACCACCGCCATTATAGCCGCCCGCGTGTCCGGCTCCAACGGACGCCCCCATCGCCTGCGGTTCGTTTCGGGCCGTCACTCCAACCTTTCCGCCCCGAGATCATTTCAGCACGCGGATCTCCGGGAGATATCTTATTCGTGCAGCGAGCACTACCGGATACTGAGGATGCCAGTGCACGATACACCAACTGTTCGGGGAGAGGAACGCCATCGCCTGTAAATGCTGCCAGTGCGGCAGCTGCTGCTGCCAGATGCAGGATGTCCACAGGATCATCGAAGAGTGTGGCAACGCGACGTTTGTCGTCCACAACTACTACACCGGGGAGAAGGATACCGTGCGGGTCGACCCGGACAAGATCGCCCTCTTCGAAGACAAAAGCAGTCTCGAGGGACTGCCGGACGCATGCCGGTTCCTGAGATTTGATGAGAATGGGAAAGCGTGGTGTACGGTCCACCTGACGCGCCCCGAAATCTGCCGTATGTACTGCTGCTGGCGCCTCCTCGTCCTTGACGCAAACGGGAAACGGGCCGGACGTGTGATGTACCAGACGATGTTCGTCCCGGACAATGACGCCATCAGCCAGCTCTGGGATCAGGTGAAACCGACACTGGAAGGACTGAGCGCCACGGAATGGGATGACACGGTGATCCGGATTCTCACTGAATTCGGGTACCGAGTGCGCCGGTAGCGTTATGGAGGAGGAGGGCCGTGAAACAAATACCGGTGCGGAGTTGCACCTGCCCCGTGCCGGCCCACAAGCTCTCCGCAACCAGATTTTCGTGATCGAAGGTGCAATACACACCCGATGGCTCCATCCCGGTGCATCAACCGCCTCGGCCCGAACGTCCTCCTCAGGGACACCGGCGAGGAGGCGATCAACACATACGTGAGGGGGCACTGCAATGAGTGCTACGAGATCCCCCCGAATTTCGTGCTCAGGGACGTTACCATTCTCTTATATACGCCCATGCTCCTGGGCTTCAAGATCCGGAATAAGAAGGTCCTGCTCCCGTTCGTGAAACCCTGCTGCGGCCCGATGCTCCTCGAACTGGATGCCGGCGACGACGATTTCGAGGAGCTTCGCACGAAGCTTCGGAAGTGAACGAAGCAATTCCTCCGAAAAACGGGCTCATCGGCGGTTTTCCGCTGGCCCGGAGCATGCCGGAGGGGAAATGCCTCACAGGGAGGTTTAAGTACCTTGAGGTCCGCGAAAGGTACCCCACGATCGAATTCAAGGCGAGGTGGTAATGATGAAG
>DSDF01000098.1 GCA_011048835.1 Methanoculleus sp.
CTTAATGTTGAAAGAGCGTGTGTTGATGAGATTTCTTGCCTGGATGGGGCATGGAAAAATTTCTGTTCTCAAAAAACACCAAATTGCTGTTTTTTCAATCTTCACAGAAGCCTCAGATTGCATGATCCCGGGTTGAGGAGAGGGAACCATCGTGTGAGGGAATAACGGGCTTCTCTTTGGCTCTCTTGGGAAAGTCCAATGTATCGCTTTATTTCAAAAAAAGGCTCCATATTAAGGAATTTCCCACGGTACATGGAAGGAGGTGATGTGGGTACTTCGTAATCTTGAAAAAGAAGGCCAAATCAGGCTTATTTTCCCGGGAAAGGGGGGTGCAGGGAGGTCGAAGACGGTGTCTTCTCCTTTATTGTTCCAGATGACCTTTGGATGAGGCCCTTTCGTGGCATTTGAACCAATGAACCCCGTTCCGGTATTCTGTAGTCTTTTCAGGCAAGAGCGGCGACGGTATCGGCCCAGGTCTCGACTGCGGTCCTGATTGCGTCGTCCTCGTATGAAGCATGTCGTACCCTGTCACCGCTGAAGGTGACGCAGTAGACCTCTCCGTTTGCATCGTGGCACCACAGCTTGCAGGAGAAGGTGTCCTTCGCTGTGTCGTGGACGGGGATTCTGCCCATGATGGCGGCACTGAAGGCGGTCACATTCTCGACCTGGGCGGAGATGTCCCCGAGCTGTTCCGAGCCCGGTGTTTTCGTACACGATCTTCGCGTCATCGCGCTCCTGCGCATGAATGACGCCATCGCCAGTCTCGCCCTGGTCTATCAATCAATTTCCCCCACCCTCGCTGAATCCAAACGCGCGCAGCGTATGCAGATTTTGTCTTCACGGACCAGGAGAAGGGAATCAATGTAATAAAATTCGCAATACGTCAATACGTCTATTGAATTGCATATACACTGAAATTAATGACAAAATCAAAAAACTAAGGGCAAAAAAACATTAGAACAGAGTGCTGCTATGGGGATTTGAACCCCAGTCGTCGGCGTGAAAGGCCGACATGATTGGCCCCTACACTATAGCAGCAATTCGGTTGCGTGCACCGGGGTGCCATACAACTTGGGTGTGGGCGGATAAAAAAGTTATGCCTGTAGATTGCGGTTCGCATCAATCGTGAACCGGCATTCCCCCCGAATCTATGCGTGGACCCGATGCCGCCGCATGCCGGGCACCGCGCTGCGGGGCCCTCGCACCTACCCGGGATCCCCGCACCGGCGGCGCTGGTGCCGCGCCAGGAGGTGCAGGAGGTGGTCGGCGCCCTGGAAGCCGAGCGTCTTCTGGCTCCCGTGCATCATGTCGAGGTGCTCGATTCCGAGCGATGCGGCAATCGGCCTCTCGAGCATGCCGCCGATGAGGAGATCGACCCGGCACCGCTCGAGTGCCTCGATAATCCGCTCCTGCTCCGGCTCGATGAGGATGTCGCACGCCGGGCCGACAAGTTCCTCGAGCTTTGCCCTGGTGCCGGCATCGAAGTCGACGGCGATGAGGGCCGGCTCGAGGCCGAGCTCCTGCAAAAACCGTGTCATGGCGATAGCCCGCGTCGGCCCGCTCACGATCGCCACCCGGCGGCCGCGCAGGGCCTCGCGGCAGGCACGGGAAGGATCGGGTATCTCCCCCGCATACGGCGGCATGCCGAGCGATCCGGCGACGCGGTCGAGGAAGCGCACCGTGGCGGCGTGGCCGATGGGCACCTCCTCGACGATGAACGGCGTTTTGCAGACCTCCTGCAGCAGTTCCGCGGCCTCCTTCCCGGCCGGTTCGCAGACGACGATGTTGAGCGCCGCAGCGCCCAGCCGCTCGATCTCTCCGAGCGTGGCGTCCGCGGTGAGCGTCGCGTTGACCCGGACGCCGATGCGATCGAGCATGCGCCGGAGCTCGCGAAGGTCGGGCCCGCCCCGGAGCAGGCCGATCAGGTTGACGGCGCGCGCATCGACGGCGTCCGGCGGGCGCACGAACGCTTCGACGAGCCGTCGCAGGGTTTCGCTGTACCCGGTCCGGAAGTCGCCCTCGAAGCCCCCCGCCTCGATCCCGACGACCCGCGCGGCCGTCCTCGCCGCCGTGACCGCGCTGGCGATGTCCTCGCCGATGATGCCCGAGACGCAGCAGGAGAGGACCGCGATGAGCTCGGGCTCCAGCGCCTCGTCGAGCTCTTCGATGGCGCACCTGAGCCTGTCTTCCGCGCCGAAGATGACGTCGCGCTCGTCGAGGCAGGTGGAGTAGATCTCGGAGGGGGCATCGCCCCGCATGCCGAGGATATAATTGATGTGGTAGACGCAGCCCTTCGGCCCGTGCACGAGGATCGCGCTCTTTTTGATGGTGGCGAGCGCCTTGATCGCGCCGAAGAGCTTGCACGTCGCCCGCGGGATCTTCACTGCGCTGCCGGTCATCTGCATGCGTCCGTTTCCTCCATCGACGGTCGGGAATGTTCCTGTGATCCTATGGCGTGCATGGCACTTGAATGCAGTGCACCCACCATACGGCGGTACGCAGGAGGTTCGGAAAGGACGTTTCCGCTGCCGGGGGAGTGCGGAAAAAATGGGGGAAGGGGGAGTTTTAGTTGAAGATCGGGGTCCCCTCTTTGTCCGTCGCCGCCTTGAACGCCGCCATCAGCTGGCGGGTGATGGCGCCCGGTTTGCCGGTGCCGACGCTGCGCCCGTCGATGAGGGTGATCGGGGCGACCTCGGCGGCGGTGCCGGTGACGATGATCTCGTCCGCGGCGTAGAGGTCATAGTAGCCGAGGTTCTGCTCTTTGACCGGGATGCCCATGGATTCGGCGATCTCCAGCACCACCTGCCGGGTGATGCCCCGCAGGTTGTTGAGGGTGGGGGGCGTGATCAGGACGCCGTTTTTCACCACAAAGATGTTGTCGCCGGAGCCTTCCGAGACGTAGCCGTTGGTGTCGAAGAAGATGGCCTCGTCGCCGCCCTTGTAGTTGGCCTCGATCTTGGCCATGATGTTGTTGAGATAGTTGAGGCTCTTGACGTTGGGGGGCATCGCTTCGGCGGGGTTCCTCCTGACCGAGACGGTGACGGCGGTCAGGCCTTTTTCGTAGAGGTCGCCGTACATCGCGCCCCACTCGATGGCGATGCAGATGATCGAAGGCTTGGGGCATTTGCGGGGGTCGAGGCCCATGGTGCCGACGCCGCGGGTGACGATCGGGCGGATGTAGGCGTCTTTTAAGGTGTTCCTCCGCAGGGTCTCCAGGATGATCGCTGCAAACTCCTCTTTTTCCACCGGGACGGCGAGATCGATGACTTTCGCCGAGTCGTAGAGCCGGTCGACGTGATCCTCGAGGCGGAAGACCCTGCCGTTGTAGGCGCGTATTCCCTCGAACACACCGTCGCCGTAGAGCAATCCGTGGTCGAACACCGAGATTTTTGCCTCCTCTTCGGGGACAAACTCACCGTCAAGGTAGATGAACATGGCATTACCTTGATCGTTTCCCATAGTATTTTTTTTGTTTTTTCACGGAAAAAAAGGGGAGAACAATGACGACGGGCGGGGTATCAGGAGTGGTTCCTGCATTCGCCCACGAAATGCGCAAGCATCGTTCGGCTCGCCACGGGGTGCAGGTGCGTGTAGCTCGCCTGCGTGCGGCCGGCGATCGCCCCGTCGAGGGTGTCTTTGATTCCGATCCCCCGGGTGATGCGGTAGGCGAACGGGGTGCCGTGTGCCAGCACCACGTCGGTGTGGTGGAACTCGTGGCCCCGGAAGGGGGCGCTGCCGAGGGGGCTCGCTGCCGAGGACTGCCCCTCGACGTAGCCGACGACCCGTCGACCGGGCATCCTCGCCTCGCCGGCGAACACCCCGCACATGGCATGGGAGGCATCGGCATCGCTGCCCTGCCACCCTTGCTTCAGGACGATGCGGTCGGTCAGGTAGAGCAGCCCGCCGCATTCGGCGTAGATGGGGGTGCCGCTGCGCGAGACCTCGCGCACCGCCTCCCGCATGGCATCGTTTTCCTCGAGCCCCTCCGCATAGAGTTCGGGGTAGCCCCCCCCGAGGATGTAGCCGTCCGCGTCGGGCAGGCGGTCGTGGACCGGGCTGAAGGGGACGCACTCGGCGCCGAGGGAGGCGAGCAGGTCGAAGAGGTCGGCGTAGTAGAAGTTGAAGGCCTCGTCGAGGGCCACCCCGATCCGCACGTCCGCGGTCTCGGCGGGGGAGAAGAGCGGGGCGGCGGGCGTTGCGGGGGGCGCCACCTCGCCCGCGCAGTCCAGCAGGGCGTCGAGCGAGACGTGGTCTTCGATCATCCCGGTGATGGCGTCGATGCGCGCAAGGAAATCGCCGGTGCCCCGGCCCTCGAGGTAGGGCACCAGCCCGAGGTGGCGCATGGTCAGGTGCATCTCCTCGGTGCGGGGGATCGCCCCGACCACCGGGATCTCGCAGTGGTGTTCGATGGCGGCAACCGCCTTCTGCCGGTGGGTCTCGCCCCCGATGTTGTTGAGGATCACGCCCCGGATCCTGATGCCGGGGTCGAAGTCCACAAACCCCCTGACGATGGCGGCGGCGCTCCGGGTGATGCTGCGGGCGTTGACCACCAGAATGACGTTGAGGTCGAGCATGGCGGCGATGCTGGCCGTGCTGCCCTCGTTGGAGAGCGCCTCAGCGCCCTCGAAGAGCCCCCGCACGCCTTCCACGAGGGCGATGTCGGCGCCGGCGCAGGCGTGGTCGAAGATCGCCCGGTTCTGGGCCGGCCCCATCACGTAGCTGTCGAGGTTCCGGCAGGGCCTGCCGGTCACCCCCGTATGGTAGGAGGGATCGATGTAGTCCATGCCCACCTTGAAGGTCTGGACCTCGTAGGCCCGGGAGAGGAGCGCGGAGAGGGCCAGCGTGATGCTGGTCTTGCCGCTCCCCGACCTATCGCCGGTTATCAGCAGTCCTTTCATCCTGTTTCACCTGCCTGGTGCATGCCTCCTCCCGGTCACCTGACCATCGAGCGCAGCACGGCGCCGAACTCGCTCTCCACCACGGTGCGCACGCCGAGCGTCTTCGGGTGGAGGTCGACCTCCACC
>DSDF01000032.1 GCA_011048835.1 Methanoculleus sp.
ATCAGCGAGGTCACGATGTAGGAGAGCACTATCGCGTATACGGCCCCGATTACCCCGAAATCCAGGTAGAGAAACAGGACTGTCAGAAGAACCATGAGGAGTGCCTGCGAGATCTGCCCGAACGCGTAGCCCTTCATCATGCGGAGCCCGTTTAACAGCCCGAGCGTGGCGTCGTATGCCATCCAGAACGGGAACACGAATGCGATGACTTTGATGAGCGCCTCCAGCTCCGGCATCTGAAACGTTTCCGCCAACACGCCCGAGAGACCGTAAAATACCGGCACGATAGCAACCCCGATGAGGAGGAGGCTGAATAAACAGGTGGAATACGTGGATTTGATGGAATCGCGCTCGTCGATATTTTCTGCGATGAACTTGATCATCGCTGCCGGGATCCCGATGCCGACAAAAAGGACGGAGAGGTTGTAGATCGAGAGGACCATGCGGTACAGCCCGAGGTCGTCAGCGCCCAGCAGCCTGCCGAGAAATATCGTGATCGGGATGGCCGAGAACCTGAGAATGAGGGCAGCGATAAATGTGTAGCTCACGTCGAACGCGAATTTTTTTGCAAGCCTCATGCCTTCCCTCCTCTCACGATCCGTGATGCCTCACGCGCCGGGTCGTCTCCGGCCGATGCATCTCCATGCATTTTCTGTAGACTGCCAGCTCCTGCCGGATGCGCCTATCCCAGTTCCTGTCCTCCAGAATGGTGGCCCGCGCCTTCTTCCCGAGTCTCTCCCGCAATGCCGGATCCCTGTACAGCAGGGAGAGTGCTTCGGCGAATGCACCGACATTGCCCGGTTCCACGAGGATGCCGTTTTCACGATGCCTGACGACACTTCCCGTACCGCCGCTGTCGAACACAACGGGGGGGATCTCGCATGCCATTGCCTCCTGGATGGACCGGTTCATGTTGCTGTACAGGCTTGATCCGACGATCACATCGGAAATCGAGAGGTAATCCAGCAATTTTTCAGGGGTTTGATAGCCCACGAATCGCACGGCGTCCTCGATCCCCCTCTCGTTGGCCTGCGCCTCGATGGTCTCGCGATCGCGTCCATCGCCGGCGAGAATCAGGTGGGCATCCTCTCTGCCGGTGGTTGCGAGAAAAGAGGCGAATGCGTCGATAGTGAAGTCGACATTTTTTACCGGGAGGAATGAACTGGTCGAGAGCGCCACGAAATCCGAACGGGCAATGCCAAGTTCCTCGAGCAGGGAGGTCGATTTTTCTGCGGGTGCGTACATGTCCGTGTCGATCGCGTGGTGCACCACGGTAATCCTGTCTCCCCACAATCGCCGGTATTTTTCAGGCGCGACCGATCCGTCATCGAGAATGAGCGCGAATGCAGGTTTGAACAGCGTTGCCATGATGCTCTCGTAGACCCCCGATATCCTGGAGTTCGCCTCTGCGGTGCCGTGCATCATCCCTATCACGGGTATACCGAGCATTTTTCCGATAAACCAGCTAAAGCCGATATTGCTGATGTTGTGGGCGTGGATGAGATCGATGTCCTCGAGGTTTTTTATCACACCGGCAACCCGTATCATGTAGATGAGATTGTTGAGGGGAAATACCGGAATGCCATATTTTTTTTGCAGATTCCCCGCCTGCACCCTGACGATGGGGATATGGTACTGTTCGTCGAATTCGCTGCACATCTCCCCGTAATCGTGAGCGATAATGACCTGCCTGCGAAGGTGCGGATGGATTTTTTCCGCAAGGTCTCTGGTATGAATATTGCTGCCGCCCTTGAAAGGGTAGTAATCGACGGCTATTCTCACGACGGAAATGTCACACTCCGGATCCATGGTGTATCACAACAGGCGGGTCATTGTTCGGGTGATGCGTGTGCCTGATCAACGATATTGTATATATTATATAATTGTATTTATTGTTCCCGCTCTCTCCCGGCCGAATGCACGTTCCTCGATCTGAGTCGAATTATTCCTGGAATGCGCAATCGTTGCGGATCTCGACCGCACCCTGACTGCAGTTGCCCGAAACGAGGCGATTGGTGCAATGGTCTCCCGGTTCATCGCTATACCATAGTGTATATGCGCCTGGCGGGCATCCGGTTCCGGGGGGGAATGCCCGCGAATGCAACGTATTTTTCTGGTTCTGGGTTGATATGGCACCCATTCTCCCAACTATGCGTGGTGAAGGAGTATGGACGATGGATATACATACTCCGTGATTTTTTCGAGCGTTCGAGGTATATGGTGCCCCTGCTGTGGGAATTCCGATAATAATATTTTTACTAGAAATATAAAAATATAAATAATATAAAATAGCACTCATTGGTTACCAGACATGCCTGAGGAGTCGAATTAACCGTGAAGAGAAACGATCCAGTGGTAACGTTCATTCTGCTTTCGGTGGTCATCGTCGCCCTATCGCTGATGATAATCGGCGTCCTGTGGTCTGCCGGCTCTCCCGCCGCTGAAACAGCCGCGCAGGACGATGGCGGCGCTGCCGGATCCGCTTCCATCCTCGATCCATTCGGGATCATTTCGAAATTGAAAGAACATCCACTCATGAAAAAAATCATCCAGGTGTTCGTCCCGCCGGAGGAAGTTCCCGGCGAGGAGACCCCGCGGCCCACCCCACCGACCTCGCCTTCGCCGACGGCAACGCCCGCCCCTCCGGCGAGCGTCATCGTGTCGATTGCGCATGGGGAGGTTTCTGCACGGAATGCCGCAGGCGATCTGATTCAATCGGGCAAAGCGGGAACCGATGATGCCGCGGTGATGCAGACCGCGATCGACACCGCCCCTGATGGCGGCGTGGTGGAAATCCGGCACGGCACGTACGCGATCACCTCGAAAATCTCGTCCAGAAAATCGGTGAGCATACGGGGCATCGGCATGCCCACCCTGGAGAGCACCGTGAAGGCCAGCGCACTCTCCTTTTGCGGCCCCAGTCCCGTGACCTACCGATTCGGCGGAGACCTGAACGCCGGAGATACGCGCATCACCGTGGGGGGTGCATCGGGGATTTCACCCGGCGACCTTGTCCTCATCTATGATGACACGATCTGGAACCCGAATGATGCCGGCGGCTACCAGAGGATGAAGACGGGTGAACTGCACCGTGTGCTGAATGTGAACGGCAACACCATAATCCTGGATGACCCGCTCGTCAACAGCTATTCCAGCTCGAAGAACGGCGCCGTCCAGCACATCATTCCCATCACCGTGACGATCGAGGGAATCAAACTCATTGCACCCGACAATACCGCTGATTATTCTGGCATAAGTATCGGGTACGCGGCGGATTCCATCATCAGGGATTGTATCATTGAAAATACCGGCATGAGGGCGATATACATCCGCGATTGCTACGGGACCGTGGTGGAAAATAACCAGATCCGGGGCTGCGAGCGGGCCGGCTATGGATACGGGGTCTGTATCCACTCTTCGTCGGCATACACATGGATCCGGAACAACGAAATCGATCATTGCCGCCACACCATCACTCATGGGGCATTGCCCGCCACGCCGGGCGTTCCCCGGGAAACCCACATCGAGGACAACTACCTGCGCGGTTCGATCAGCCATACGGTTGATGCCCACCCCTGTACGGAGTCCATGTATATCGAACGAAACGAGCTGCGCAATACCAATCCGGGCTACAGCCTTGTCAATAGCGGTGCCAAACTGACGGTGATCCGGGACAACACGTTTTCGGGCGCAAACGGGATCGTCAAGCGCGGTGCGGTGGATGGCTGTACGTTCATCATCTCCGGGAATTCGTTTGAGGATGTCGCCAGCTGCGTGAATACGGGGAATACGGGCACCGTCACGTACCTTGAATTCATTGATAATACCTGCACCAACGTCCAGCATCACATGGTCAAAACCTTCAATGCCGCTGAAATTGTGATTACGGGAAATACCTGCGAAGGGGCGAGCAACGACGGGGCAATCTACGTGGAAGGGGCAAAACAGGGGCTGATTGAACGCAATACCATCAATAACAGCTACACATACGGGATCAAGCTCGTGGACAGCGCCGCTGTCAAAATTCTCGACAATGTGTGTACAAATGCAAACCGGGGCGGTGACGGCAGCACGGAAAACGTTCCCATCTGCTTGAACAACAGCCTGGATATTCTCGTCGAAAACAACCGCTGCTACGACGATACAACGCTCGAATCGGCGTACTGGATCACCGAGGTCGGTGCATCCAACAACAATATTATCCGGAATAATCTCTTCCGGGGTGAGGGTGTGCTGGGCACCATCCACACCGTCGGGAAGAACACTCTCGTCGAAAACAACAAGATATCGCCCTGATACACGGGGTGGTCCCCGGCTTTATGGTCGGGGCGCCGCCCGTTGCTGCGGTCTCGCTGCATGGTGGGAGCGCGATGGCCCGACCATCCCCGCACCCGGCGGGCACGGCCGCCGCAAATGCATTCGGGTAGATAAATATGTCTTTTTAAATATTTGAAATTCTGGTTTCTCTCTGCATTTGCCGCCAAAATATGCTATATAATAGTATGGGGATTTTTCTCATCGGTGGCTAATAAATATATCCCTCGTTCCCCGAAATCTGTGGCGTCGGGAATACTTTCATATAGGGTAAAAAATAATTCTTTTTCTGGAAAATATCTCTCATGCGCGTTTTTTGTAACTTCATACCTCCCGGATGCGCACCTATATGATAAACCATATGGGTTATCTACATGGATAATCTCAATTAGGAAACTTCTTATACATCTATCCAGAAACGTTCTGGTAAGCCCTTGAGGTGATGCATGATAAAACCGAACATACTCTGGATACTGACTCTGGGGGCGCTCCTGGTTTTGGGCCAGGTCGCAGCAGTTGCTGCAGCGTCTTCCAGCGAAACGGCTTCTTCACCACCGGCTTCATTGTCGGGAGAGGTGCTGTTCGTTGCGGGCAGCACGACCCTGAACGGTGCAGACACGGCGATCAAGGCGCGGCTTGAGGGCATGGGCCTTGCGGTGACGGTCGTGGACGACGATGCATGCGCCACTGCGGATGCGGAGGGCATGG
>DSDF01000137.1 GCA_011048835.1 Methanoculleus sp.
CAACCCCTGCAGCAACAACCCCCGCAGCGGAACCGACGCAAGAATTCTCGCTGGAACCTTCTCCGACCGATGTGGTCCCCTCCCATAAAGGTGTGACGATAGATGTTACGAGGAACCCGGTTTCAGTGCATCCCTTTATCAGTATAACATTCGCCGGTGGAAAAGGGCAGGCCGCTGTTACAGATCTTGACGTTACCGTGTATCTGGAAACCGGGGAAATTAAAAAGGCACAACTGGAGAATAAAGTGGGAAGTGAAGTCCGGATTGACGGCTCTCTCGGATCAGATCGCGTCGTTGTCGTAGCCACCTATACGGATGGCACGCAGGCGAAGGTCTATGATGCGCTGGAGGAGTTTGGAAAAAGATAATCCTGATTTTTCTTTTTCAACAGGTTCCTGATGGTACGCCTCGCAGGGCCTGTTGTGTCGGGAGATCTGTTCTCTTCATCGCAACTGGCAGAGCAACGTGAGCGAGAGTGAATTGTTCCCGGGCGGCGGGGTGGCGCAGCGCTTCCCCGGTTACGGTGACCGGGCGACCTTCCACCGCAGGAGCACCCCCTCGTCCAGCGGTTCTGCCGAGACGAGGGAGAGCCGGGAGAACGCGTCCTCTGCGACGAACCCCGCCCCGTCTGCCGGCGTGGGGGCGTCGGCGCCTCCGATGACCATGTTGCCCACGAAGGTGCAGAATTCGTCCACGAGATCCTGCGCAAAGAGCGAACCTATCAGGGTGCCCCCGCCCTCAACCATCACGCTGCGGATGCCCTTTGCATGGAGGCGTTCCATGAGCGCGGCGAGATCAACCTGCATATCTCCCGTCCGGATGATATCGGCGACGAACTCCAGTTCCCTCACCTTTGCCTCGGGCGCTCTCGACGATACGGCGATGATCCGTTTCCCCCGCCCTTTGTGAAGGATCTCGGCGTTGGGGGGGATGCGGGCGGCACTGTCCACCACGATCCTGACCGGATTTTCGTCGGCTCCCCGTGCACGACGCTTCTGCTTGAGTTCATCCGATTTCACGGTCAGTGAGGGATTGTCCGCGAGCACGGTGCCGATCCCCACCATGATGGCATCGCTCTCGGCCTTGATCCGGTCGACCCGCAGGAAATCATTCTTTCCGGAAATTTTGACCTGTCGCCGTTCTTTGGTGGAGATCTTTCCATCGGCGCTCATGGCGCAGTTCACGAGGATAAACGGCCGCATAAAATACAACTGGGCCCCCTGCGTTCATCAATGTTGTGAGACCCGGCCGCGGCGGAGTACGGAAACCTCCATGTACGGGGCCCGGGGCATGCCTGCCGGGTATTCGGGGTATACCATGCAGCTATGAAAATCACAGGTGTCGGACGCCGGACAGACAGATTGCATCCCGGGAATTCTGTGGTTCGTTGAAACAGGGGAGATTTCGCTGCAAAACCAAAATGCTTTATATAATTAACGGAACACTGTTAGTCATTCAATATGCCTTCTGAGGGGTTCTTCTCCTTTCCCGGAGACGAAGGGGGTCTGAGTGAACAGGATTTCATCCGCATATGGGTGATCGCCTCGTTTGTGCTCATCTCTGTTCTGGTTACCATATATGCATTTTCCGTGCCCCTCGGTGACATCTACGCCCCTATGATGTTTCTTTTTCCTCAGCTCTACTATATCCCTATCGTCCTCGTCTCTATCTGGTACCCGCGCTACGGGCTCCAGTGCACGGTCCTGCTGGTTGCGGCGTTCCTGGCGATCACCGCCTACTACACCCATCTCGGGTCGGCGTTCGATCCCTTCATCTCGGGGGTCAACGCAGCCATGTACCTCTGGGTCGTGGCGGCCACCACCCTGATGGCCCGGGAAGGCGGGCTGCTCAACATCAAGTACTGGAACCTCTTTCGCAATGCCGACGCGGGCATGATCGTCTGCGACCTGAAAAGCGGGGAAATCCTTGATGCAAACCCAAAATTTGCCGGTATGCTGGAATATTCGGTGGACGAGCTCAAGGGAATGCATGCCCCAATCCTCTGGGAGACGGGCGAGGAAGGGGCCGCCCTTCTCGGGGAGTGCCGGGATGGCGCTCTGGTTGCTGAGCGAAAGACGAGATTTGTTTCGAAATCCGGCAGCGTGGTGACGACCCAGATCACCTGTAAAAAGAACGCCGAGGATCCCGTCATCGAATGCACGGTCATCGATATCAGCGATAAGGAGAAGGAGATGGCAACGCTGGAAGCATCGAAGGACCGCCTGCAGAACCTTGTCAATTCCTCCCAGGATCTCATATTCATGCAGGATCCGGAGGGCCGCTTCGTGCAGTTCCACTGGGCGAAGGCCCGGGAGTTTGCTGTTGATGCGGAAGCCATGGTGGGCAGGACGATCTTCGAACTCTTCCCCGCCGTGGTGGCAAAAGAACTCAAATTGCATGCCGACGGCGTGATGCAGGGCGGCAGTACCGTCACCACCACCTTCAAGGCCGTCATGGGTGGATCGGACCGCCTGTTTTCCCTCATCCTGGGGCCGGTGTATGATGCGGACGGCAGCACACTCGGGGTCGTCGGCACCATGCGAGACGTCACCGGTATGACCCTCGAGGAGAGAAACCTCATCCAGATGGAGCGGGAACTGGACCGGTGGCGCAATTTCATCAACACCGCCGCGCACGAGCTCCGGACCCCGCTCCAGCCTATCCTGGGCTACCTGCACATGATCCTCGAGGACCCGTCGAGTTTTGCCCTTGACAGCGAAACCACCAAACTTCTCAATCTCTGCCTGGAAAATGTGGAGCGGGAGCGGCGGGTCGTCGACCGCATGCTCGAGCTGGGGATCATGGATTCCTGCAAGGTGCACCTGCACCTCTCCGACACCGATCTCCGGCAGCTGATCCTTACCGTGATCCGTATCGGCGGCTACGACACAAAGGCCGAGATCCATCTGGATATCCCTCCCGGCGTGAGCATAACCGGTGACCGGGACCGCCTCTTCCACGTGATGGACGGGCTCATCGCCAACGCCATCCAGTACAACAGGGATCCGAAGACGGTCTGGATCACCCACGAGGAGAACGGGGAGAACCACTATATACGGGTGCGTGACAACGGTATCGGTATCGCCCCCGGGGCGCTCAGGTCGATCTTCGAGCCCTTCTACCTTGCCGACATGGATAACCTGAGCCGGCAGTACGGGAGAATGGGGCTCGGCCTTTCCATTGCCCAGCGGTATATGGAGATGCATGGGGGCCGGATCACCGTAGCCAGCGAAGTGGGTGTCGGCTCGGTGTTCACCATCCGCGTGCCCAAGGAGGTGCCGCATGAAGCCTAAGATCATGCTGATCGACGACGATATTCCCACGCTCGAGGTCATGAAGTATGTGCTGCCCAGGCTGGGGTGGGATCCGATCGTGGTCAGCAGCGGTCAGGATGCGCTCGAACTGCTCGAGCATGAGTGGCCTGTGGTCATCCTCCTCGACATCATGATGTCGCCGATGACCGGGTGGGAGTTTCTCGACCGGTTGCGGGATAAACGGCACCTCGAGGGCATCCCCGTCATCCTTTTCACCGCCAAGCACATCTGGCCGGAGGAATACCTCCGCTATGCGGACCGCGTGGAGTGCGTGCTGGAAAAGCCGGTGCTGCCGGCGGAGCTCAAAAAGGCACTGGAAAAATACGGCAGAATGGCTGAGCCCAATACCACGGCCTGAAGACGCGTCCCGCCCTCGTCGCCGGCCGGCATCCGGCGCACGCCCCTGCCCCGGACGAACTCCATGGCCTCGAAGAGTCCCTTCCCCCACCCCTTCGAGGTCGATCGGATCCGGGCTCATGTTCTCGCGCGCGATCTCCGGATCCATTGGAGTGATACATGCCCGCAGGGCATGGTCTCGATCGGTGACGATTTCCACCGGCGTTTCGTCCTCGACCACCACGACGCCGCCCAGACTCTCCTCCTCCATCACTTCGGCGACCGTTGGAGCGAAGCCTCCGGTTCGACGCAGACCACATCGGTCCTGCAGCATGCATACACGTCACCAGGTGTCCCTCAGGGTGATGGGGAGGATTGCGGAGGCGCTCTGCAATGGTGGTGGTTGCCGGTATCCGGCAGGCGGCGTAATTATTAAGACCTGATGGGAAAATGGTGCATCCATTCCGGCGAGGAGCGGCATTCATGAGAAAGGTCATTCTGGTCGTGGCGGTGGTCGTCCTGTTCATGCTTCCCGGCTGTATCGATACGGGAGACGAGACGGCCGAAGGGGAATTTCGGGGGACGATGGTGGAGGTTGAAAGCGGAGGCCTGACCTATCCTGCATATATTGCCCATCCCGAAGGGGAGGGGAAGTACCCGGCAATCGTGCTGGTCCATTCGTTCATGGGGCTTGAACCGGGCTACAGGGAGATGGCGGATCGCATTGCCACGGAGGGGTTCGTGGTCATCGCCCCCGAATGGCAGACGTACAGGCAGTCCCCGACAGACCGTACGATGGAGATGCTCCTCCTCGATACGCTCACCTACCTCGATACCCGGATCGACGTGGATCCGTCGCGGTTCGGGCTGACCGGGTTCTGTGCAGGCGGACGGTATACCATGCTCTTTTTGCCGCAGATAGATGCATTCGGGTCGGGCGTCGCCTGGTACGGCTTTCCCTATTCAGGGGGATTTGGCAATGAGACTGCTCCCGCATCGCGCATCGACGGACTTAAGGCACCTCTGCTGATCATCCACGGCACCCGCGATGCGGCGAGCCCGGTGGAGGATATCTACCGGTATGCCGCCGATCTGGATGCGTCCGGCAAATACTTCGAACTCAAGGTCTACCAGGGAGAGCCGCACGGGTTCATGGTCGTCGATGGCCATCGTTCGGAAAGTTCTGTTGCGAATGATGCCTATGATG
>DSDF01000104.1 GCA_011048835.1 Methanoculleus sp.
ATCATCATATTTTCCGTACGCGGGACCAGTGCGGCCGTGATGACGGTGGTATGCACCCCTCCATGCCGGTCCATAATGCGTATTTCAGACATCCGGGGAGAATTCGATGGGTCTTCCTTCATCGATTCGTGTAAGTGCACCACCTTTTCGAGATCGTCTTTTCCAATGAAATCTGCGATATTCTTCTTTTTCTCGAATTCAGCCCGGGAAAAGCCCAGTGCCCGGGCAAACGCAGTGTTGGCAAAAAGTGCTGTTCCCTTTCCATCGACCACCACGATTCCCGATGGAATGGTATCGAGCAGCAGTCGGTACGCATCATCGGATGTTCCGAAAATATGTTCCTGCTGCGACTGTATCGAATCAAGATCTTCTATCGTATCCATACCATGTAACCCCGGCTATCGCATAGTTCGCTCCTCGCGGCACGATTCTCCAACAAATAGTGGAAATACTATAATGGAGCCTATATTTTTTTTAGATTTATATTTATTTACATGGAGAATTTATTATAATAATAAACACATCCGACCTGCACCGGCCCCCGCACGCATGATTGCGGGCAAACAATGATATGCCATTTTTTTCCAGAACGATTGCCATTTTGGAGGTATTCCATAAAGGACCCGAAATACAGGCTGTTCCCGGTTTCATCCCGGAAAGGGGTTGCATTGACTGCACTGCCTGTACAAAGGCACGGGTTTTTGAAAAGGACCGCATATCCCGCCAATCACCGTCCCTCGCAGAATCCGGCACCATGCACCGTCGCCTCTGCTCATCCGCGCCGCACCCGCGAGGAAGGGGTGAGAAATCCACACCTGGAGCGGATTTTATGGATTGAGCACCAGAATGCTGTAATTCAGGTACGTGGCAAAACTCACCCAGAGCAGGTAGGGGATCAGGAGGTAGGCGGCAGTCCTGTTCACCCGCACGAATGCGGCGATCGTGGCAACGATGGCGAGCCAGAGAACCGCGATGTCTATCAGGCCGAGCAGCGGCGATTCAAGCCCGAAGAACAGGAAACTCCAGAGGAAATTGAGCACCAGCTGCACCCCGAAGATTGCCAAGGCGCCGCGGACGTCCGGCCGATCGGTCCCCTCCATCCAGACGAGGTACAGGGCAATGCCCATCAGAATGTAGAGCGTCGTCCATGCCGGGGCGAATACAAACGAAGGCGGACTGATCTCGGGTTTGACGAGCTGGGCGTACCATGAACCCGGTCCTGTCTGCGTGAAGACCGCTCCCAGAATGCCTGCCAGATTACATGCGACAACAGCAATCACGAGTTTTACCGGATCACGCAGGCCAAAGAGGTTCGCTGACATATACTGGTGACTACTGAAGATCAAGGGACATATAAATGCCGCTGCCCGGGGTTGCGCACGATGTGTCCATATGCAGCGAGAATCAATATAATAAGAACTCAACCCCCATGGATACATGCATGGACGGATCCCCGCTACGCAGGATAGACCCGCAGGAATGTGTCTGCCTCTTTGATATGGACAATACGCTCTATAATTTCGTCGATGCGAAGAAAGCTGCATGCATGCAGGCCGCACAACGCATCGGAACCGGCGACGGCATGGAGCTGTTCCGCTATTTTTTGCGCGACATCCACGGCTTCGAGCACCACGACAATATCAGGGATTTCATGGAAGATCGGGGCATCCGGGACAGTGCGGTGTTCGAGGATGCGTGCCGGGACTATGATACCGTCAAACTCGCCCTGATCGATCCCTACCCCGGCGTTCCGGACACCCTCGAGCGCCTCAAAGCCGCGGGGGTGAAGATGGCGGTGGTCACCGACGCGGAGAGCAGTCACGCGTACAGGCGCCTCGAAAAGGTGGGGATCCGGGGGTACTTCGAGAGCGTGATCACTCCCGATGTCTCCGGAAAGCGCAAACCCGCGCATGATTCGTTTCTCATGGCACTCGAATCGCTCGGTTCGGCACCTGAGCAGGCATGGATCGTGGGCGACAGCCTGCACCGGGAGATCCGACCGGGCAACGAGCTCGGGATGACCACCGTCCACGCAGTCTACGGCGACTGGACGGGCACCCCCTGCCCCTCGGTCACACCGACGTATGTGCTGCACTCGTTTTCCGATCTGCTCCGGTACATGGGGCTTTGAGTCCGTCGAGCGATCACCGGAGGGGGGCGGGATCCCGCCCTTCCGAAACGGGGAGCGTCGTCCCCCGGATCACGACGGGGCTGTCGCTCGCGAGGATCATGTCGAGAATGATTTCTTTTCCCCGCACGCTGAGGGCAAAGACCGGGATGGCGACGCCTGCCTGAAGCAGGGCGCGTGCGCCCGCATGCTCGCGGAGTGCGCGTGACGCGCATGCAGACACGATATCGCAGCACGCGGCCAGTCGTCGCGCATTCTCCTCAGATACACCGGTAAGGTGCACGCCCACGATCAGTGCGCCGGGATGGGCCGTTCGGATCGCCTCGGCCTCGTCCGCCCCGGCGACGGTGACCGCCACGCGGGTATACCCTGCCGCATATGCGGCCTCGACGGCGCCGACAGGGTCGATCCTCGCATCCTGCGGATACACCACCGTCCCGCCCATCCGGGCGATGCCCTCGATGACCTCGGGGATGGGGCTGGTACTGACCAGCCCGGACATCCTCCCCCCGATACCCTGAACGAGCCCGGCCCGGTCCGCGATCACCGATCCCGCGCCGTCGCAGACGATGACCGCACACCCGATACGGCCGCGGGAGAGCGCCGATGCCAGCAGCTCGGAGGCCCCGAACCCCACAACATCCCGATCACCCTGAAGAATGCGGTCTTTCGTGCACATGCCGAACGAACGGATGCGGTGCTCGATGTTTTCCCTGACGGCATCGGGGGTTGCACGAGGAACCGGCCTTGCAAACCGTGCCGCGAGCGGGCACGTGTCGATCAGCGGTCTGCCGACCTCCACCACCGCACCGTTGCGGATGACGACTCTGGTCTTCCCGATCGCCTCGACGATGTGCTCATCCTCACATGGCATACCAGAGTATATTGCCGTTGAAAACGGATAATTGATGGTATCTACAGATAACCACACGATCCGGGCTAAAAAGGATGACAGAACAGAGCGCAGTATGCAAGGAGAGGTACTGGGAGATCGACGCGTTCCGGGGAATCGCCATCGTCATGATGGTAACCTTTCATGTCCTGTTCGATCTCAGTTATCTCGGGATGCCCATCGTGGAGGTCCATTCAGGGTTCTGGAGGCTGTTTGCCATCGCCACTGCATCCACGTTCGTGTTTCTCGTCGGCGTTTCCCTGAGCATCAGCCATGCCCGCAGCAGCGCACACCTCCACGGGAGAGCGCTCACGATGAAGTATATCCGCCGGGGCATGGGCATTTTGCTCCTCGGGTTGGTAATCACCCTGGTAACCGCGCTCATGATCGGGGAGGGGATGATCATCTTCGGCATCCTGCACCTGATAGGCGTCTCGATCATGATCGCACCGCTCTTTCTCCGGCTCGGGTGCGCGAACTTCATGCTGGGCGTCGGGGTGATCCTGATCGGCATCGGCCTGACCGCGTTCGAGGGCCCCATCTGGCTCGCATGGATGGGGCTGCACCCCTCGTGGTTCTACAGCCTCGACTACGAGCCGTTGTTCCCATGGTTCGGCATCGTTCTCATCGGCATTGCGGTGGGAAGCGCACTCTACCCCGGGGGGCGGCGACTGGTTGCCATTCCCGAGGTGCAGGCGGTTCCCGTCCGGGCACTTTCGGCTGCAGGACGGCATTCGCTGTTCATTTACCTGCTCCACCAGCCGGTTATCATCGGCCTCATCCTGCTTGGTACCGGATTGCTATGAGGAGAACAACCATGGAACAGGATCCGGGACAATGGTATATCCGGGTGCGCTCCCGGAGCGGAGAGGAGATCTGGATCACCGCCGCGGGCAGCGACCCCCGGTGCCCCTCGTCGGTAACCACGCGGGCCCATGGGGCCGCCGCCGAAGAGACGCTCGGGGAGATCAGGATGGAAGTGCTCACGCCGCCACAGGATATGCGGTGGGAGCTCCATTCCGCCGACGATCTCTACGGGTGGCATGCGGCGGTCGGCGCGGTCATCAGCCGCCGGAAACGGGAAGGCTGGACCGTGGACCACAACCTCCCCTGATCACGGCAACCCGCAGCGAAAAAGAAGATACGCACCGCAAACCGGTGTGTTCACGCACCCTGATCCAGAAAGAGGGGGACATCCTCGAATGAGTCTGCGTCGAACACGCCGCGTGCGGTCACGCGCAGGTGCGGGATCACGGTGAGCGCAAGAAACGAGAGGTACATAAACGGGTGATCGATGCACCCCATCCTCCCGACATGGTTCTCGAGGGCGGCGAGGCGTTCCAGCACATCCTCGTAGGGAAGGCGCGCCATCAGCCCGCCGCATTCCAGCGGGAGCACGGCGGTGCCCGCGCCCGACACGGCGACCAGCGCACCCTGCCGC
>DSDF01000047.1 GCA_011048835.1 Methanoculleus sp.
ATCCGGTCCTTTGGTTTCGGCGGGCTTTTTACGGAGAGATCCGAATCGCCGCGTTTGTCCGCCCGCGGCATCCCCATACCGTAGCGCGACTCCCGGATCCCCAGCGCCGAATCCTTCGGGGCCATCCGCTCGCCGCCCGAGGTCTGCCGGGTCATGTCGAGAATGATAGCATCCGGTTTTTTGGGGAGCATGATCCGTTCGTCGTCATCGTCGCTCCCTTCCTGTGCGGCGAGCAGGACGGCGTCATCGCGCAGCAGGTGCCGGTGCGCACCGTCGTCCTTGTTCTTCTTCGATACGACGGTGATCATCTCATCCTTGAGGGCGGGCTCCTCCGGTGCGGCGGCACGGGATGCGCCGCCGATACGGGAGACGTCGTACACGGGGCGCCCCGCGTGCGGCCCGAACGCCATGCGCTCATCAACCGGATCGAGCGTCACATCCTCGGCGATAAGCAGCTCCTCCTCGCGCCTCCGTTCCTGCTGTTCGCGCTCGACGAGGTACACCTCCCTGATCTCCCGGATCTCCTCGACGCGGGGGATGTTGTCCAGCCCCGAGAGCATGATGATGATGGCCACAAAGCGGGTGTTTTTCACCGGATAATCGCCCGACCGCATCTCCAGTCCGGCGATACTGCGATCGATCCATTTGCGCACCGTCTGGAACCCCTTCATCGAGAGCTCCGTGGACGGCCCTGCGATAAGGACGAGGGCCTTGTCGGCGGATGTGAGGTCGCAGGGGATGGAGATGTCCTCGTACACCGCCTGCTTTGCCAGCGAGACGATGCGGGCGGCGCGTATCTGTGCCCCCTCGAAAAAATACCGCGAAGAGCGCCAGCGGTCGAAGATCCCCAGCAGGCTCCGGGGCAGGGGTTCCGAGGCATACCCCACCGCCACGAGACTGTTGCCCTTGAGCGTGTTGAGGATCTCGCCTGCGTCGAGCACCACTTCGGAGACTTCGAGCCCCTCTTCATTAAACTCGCCCGCACGGAGCAGCAGGCCTATCTGGCGTGCGATACGCTCGTTGAGGAGGCGGTAGATGTCGCGGGGGTTCGAGGGCATGCTCTTTGCCGTCTTGGAGAACCGTGACCGGTTGTCGGCATCCCCGCTGTCTTCGAACGACGCTTTGATTTTGCGGTGCCATGTCTCGTTGTCGAAGAGGATTGCGGCATCGACGTACGTCTGGACCATATCGATATCATCCGCCGCTTTCGCCGACCGCCGGTTGCCCTCCACAAGGCAGGGGATTGTGACCGCGGCAAAAATCGGCTCGATAAATGACTTGCGCAGCTCGGGAACGATCAGGGAGAGGGCATCGACCATCGACCCGCCGAGACCGCAAAAGATCATGATGGAATCGATCTCCACGGTATCCGTCTTCTGGATGATGGTCATCACCTCTTCGATGTCCACCGTGGACCGTGCGTCGTAGTGCTGGTCGGGATCGATGGGGGGAAAATGCACTTTTGCGGTGTCGGGGAGGTAGGGCAGCTGCAGCAGCGTGTTCACGTCGGTATCGATGGCGATGGGGGTCAGGCATCCCACCTTGCTGCGCACGTCGTGATCGTAGAGATGATCGACTATCCTGCAGCCCGCACCGCCCAGTCCAATGGCAAGAACTCTCATGGGTATCGTTTCGTGATAGTGAAGCAGGGGGTATGACACGCACTTGTTTCGTCAGGTCCCTCTTCACGATGCAGAATGATCAATACCTACGTTTGGTGCAGGACGCTATTAAATGATGTTGCTGCTGCACGGGAATGCAGGCGGCGGTGCTGCTCGATGCCGGGGAATTCACCCCGACATGCTTTCGGCCGCCATCCGATCGTTCCCCGTACGCCGCATTTCCCGATGAAACGATAACGTTTATAAATCTGGTCGCTTTAATAACTCAATGAGGTGAAATGACCTTGTCTTATGGTATTGAATTTGTGCCAGGTAACATTACCGTCAAGCAGGTAGTGAACTACTGTAAGCTCGCAGAATCCAAGGATATCGATTTTGCGTGGATTACCAACCACTACAACAACCGCCACTGCTACCCGACCCTCGCGGCAATCGCAATGGAGACCGACACCCTGAAGATGGGCCCGGGTATCATGAACACCTTCACCGACACCCCCGCGGCCATCGCGTCCTTCATGGCAACCCTCAACGAGATCTCGGAAGGACGTGCGGTGCTCGGCATCGGACCCGGCGACCTGTCCACGCTCCCCAAGCTCGCAATCGAGGGCGAAAAACCCGTTGCACGCCTGAAGGAGGGCGTCATCCAGATCCGGAAACTCCTCGCGGGCGAGGAGGTCAAGAAGACCGGCGAGTTTGAGTTCTTCGACTACGACGGTGCAAAGCTGACCGGTGTGCAGCTCCCCGGCAAAAAGGGCATCCCCGTCTACATCGGTGCACAGGGACCCAAGATGCTGGCGCTTGCAGGTGAGATCGGTGACGGATCGCTCATCAACGCGTCCAACCCCAAGGACTTCGAGATAGCAATCCCCATCATCAAGGAAGCCCAGGCAGCAGCAGAGCGCAAGAGCCACGATGTCGGTGCCTACACCGCAATCTCCGTCGACCAGGACGTCAAGAAGGCCCGCAACGCAGCAAAGATCGTTGCCGCATTCATCGCCGCAGGATCGCCGCCCCCGCTGCTGGAGCGCCACGGCCTCGACATGGGCAACGTCGCCAAGATCAAGGAAGCCCTCGCACGCTTTGACTTCAAGACGGTGGGCGGCCTCGTCGGCGACGCCGAGATCGACGCCTTCACCATCGCAGGCACCCCCGAGATGTGCAAGCAGAAGTGCGAAGACCTCATGGCAGCCGGTGTGACCCAGGTCATCTTCGGATCCCCGCTGGGCCCCGACATGGTCAACTCCATCCGCCTGATCGGCAAGTACATCGTTTGAGCGTGTGGATTCTCCACCCCGGTATCTTTTTTTCTTTTCGCCTTCACCTTCTATCGAAAGATGCATACCCTGAGAGCAGCCATTTTTGAATGTGGATATGTTTGCTATCGCGCAGGTCGACGCAGAGAGGGGGATCGTGCAGTACAGGCGCGAGCACCTCACCGGCCTGCAGTGCCGGATCAGCCCCGAGCGGATTAAGCGCGGCATCGGGAAGCACTATGCCCCGGGCCCTCCGGCCGGCGAATGCCCGTTCTGCCCGGACCGGGTACGGGAGGCAACGCCGGTGTTCGAGGACGGCACGCGCATAGAGGTCGGCGAAAGCATCACCTTCCCCAACCTCTACCCCTTCGCCGAGTGCCATACGGTGACGGTCATCTCCCGCGACCACGAGGTCGACCGGTTCAGCGTCCGCCAGCTGTCCGATGCCCTCCTCGGCCAGATCGAGTCGCTGCGCAAGCACGGGGGATATGCGAGCATCAACTGGAACTACCTGCCCTCGGCAGGCGCGAGCATCCCCCACCCCCACCTGCAGGGGATTGCCGACCGCAGGCCCTCGGTGCTCGCGGAATGCTATATCGCCGGATGCAACCGCTACCGTGCACGGCACGGCACCATCTACCGCGACGACCTTCTCGCCCATGAAATACGTGCGGGAAGGTACCTTTTCGGCGAGGAAATCCCGTGGATCGCCAGCGCCGTCCCGCTCGGCGAACGCGAGGTGCGCGGTCTCCTCCCCGTCCGCACCCTCGAGGAAGCCGAACCCTACACCGACTGCATCGCCGAAGGAATGCGTGAGATCATCGACCTCTACCGGGACACGGGATCGATGGCGTTCAACGCCTCCATATTTTTTGAAAAACCGGGATGCGATTCGGGTTTTCGCGCATTCTGTTCCATGATCGCACGGATCAACCCGAACCCGTGGTCGACCAGCGATTCGGCGTTCATGGAGCGCCTCCATCTCGAACCGGTGATCCTCACGCTCCCCGAGGCATTTGCCGCACGGTATCGCACACGGTAACCCTTCGACGCGCCCGCTCTCGCCGACCGCCGCCAGCACCCGCTGCAGGGTGGGGTGGCGGATACCGGGAAAAATGCCGGCGATGGATGCCGGAAAAAAAGGTTGTACTATCGAGTTACTCGGGCTTGCTGATCAGGGTGGTCTTGGAGACGATGGTACCATCGTTCTTGTGGGGCTTGCGGACCACACCGTCGACGCCCTTCTCGATCTCTCGTGCCTCGTCGCAGAGCACGGTTGCTGCGCGCATCATCTCGTGAGCGCTGGCAACGATGGGGACGTAGTTCTCGAATCCCTTGGTCATGAAGCACCCCTTCACGTTGACCATGGCGACTGCCGCTGCGATCTCGAACGCTGCACGCGCCTTTGCGTAGGCGTAGGGGTTGGTGAACTCATCCTTGACTGCCTTGTCGGCGGTCACGACGATCTTGGGCAGCTCGAGGTCG
>DSDF01000027.1 GCA_011048835.1 Methanoculleus sp.
ATCGGCGACAAGTACGTCGGTGACACCTTCACCATCACCGGTACGACCAACCTTGCAGAAGGCAATGATCTCCTCGTCGAGGTCGTGTCCTCCTCCTTCCAGCCCACTGAAAAGACCCAGAGCGGTGAATTCTGCGGCGCTTCCGGTACCATCGAGGTCACCAAGGGAGACACCTTCAACGAGTGGTCCTTCGATGTCGACGCAGCGACCTTCAAGCCTGACGAGTACATCGTCAGGGTAGAGTCCATCGAAGCCGACGTCACCGCTACTGCAACCTTCAACGTGCTTGCCGGTGTTCCTCCGACTGAGGCACCGACCGAAGCTCCGACCGAAGCTCCGACCGAAGCTCCGACCGAAGTTCCGACTGAAGAACCGACCACCGCTGAGCCCACCCCGACACCCGGCTTTGGCGCACTGATTGCGCTCGCCGGTCTTGGTGCGGTTGCGGTCCTGGTCCTCAGGAAGCACTAAACCAACCCCATCTTTTTTTCTCCGCTCGTTTCGCCCGGTCGTTTGCGTTTTCACTTCTGTACCCTTTGCTCTTCTATACGCCAGTGCAAAAACGGCCCGGCAGCATATGCACCGCGGGCCGGCATGGAGCCGCCTGCAGGGACGATGAATCCCGGCAGAATCGCCATTCGATCCCCTTATCTACCTGTACTGCGACATTCAGGTGATGACAGGGAGCGTTTTCTTTCCATGAAATTCAACGCAAAAATACGCGATATCTCGAGCCGCGGGGCGCTCCTCCACCGCGAGGACGCACGCACCCTCGGTGTGCTCGACGGCGACAGGGTGCAGGTAATCAACGAGGTCAACGGGGTGGTGGCCCCCGCGTTCGTGGAGACCACCTCCACCCTGATCGAACGGGGCACGATCGGCATTTTCCGGCTCACCAACGAGCGCCTGTGCGTGCTCGAGGGTGCATCGGTCGAGGTGCGGCCCGCCCTGCCTCCCAAATCGATCGGCCATATCCGCAAGAAGATGGACGGTGGCAAGCTCGGCAAGGACGAGATGCTCGAGATCATGCAGGACGTGGTCAACGACGCCATCTCCTCAAACGAGCTCACCGCGTTCGTCACGGCAGCCTATATCCACGAGCTGGACATGGAGGAGATCGAGCACCTCACCCGTGCGATGGTGGACACCGGCGACCGCCTGCAGTTTTCCGGCCGCCCCATCGTGGACAAGCATTCCGTCGGCGGGGTGCCCGGCAACAAGATCTCGCTGCTGATCGTGCCCATCATCGCTGCGTCCGGCCTGAAAATCCCCAAGACGAGCTCCCGCGCTATCACCGGCGCCGGGGGCACCGCCGACCTCATGGAGGTGCTCGCCCCCGTGGAGTTCGCCGCCTCCGACGTGCAGCAGATGACCGAGAAGGCAGGGGGGGTCATCGTCTGGGGCGGGGCCACCAACATCGCTCCCGCCGACGACCGGATCATTCTCGTGGAGTACCCCTTCAAGATCGATGCGCGGGGCCAGATGATCGCCAGCGTCATGGCCAAGAAATTCGCCATCGGCGCGGACCTTGTGGTCATCGATATTCCGGTGGGGGAGAACACCAAGGTGCACGACGTCCAGGACGGCCGGAAACTCGCCCGAGATTTCATCGAACTCGGCGAACGCCTGGGCATGCGCGTGGAGTGCGCCCTGACCTACGGGGAGTCCCCGGTCGGCCGCACCATCGGCCCGGTGCTGGAGATCAGGGAGGCCCTCTCCGTGCTGGAGGGGGCTGATGTGCCCAACTCCCTGATCCAGAAGAGCACGTCACTGGCCGGGATCGCCCTCGAGATGGCGGGCAAAGCCGCCCGCGGCACCGGGCAGCAGGCCGCGGCGGACCTGCTGGCAAACGGCAAAGCGCTCGCCAAAATGAAGGAGATCATCGCCATCCAGGGAGGGGATCCCGAGGTGAAATCGGAGGACCTGGTCCCGGGCGACCACTCCTTCGACGTCCACGCCCCGGATTCCGGCTACATCGTCGGGCTCAACAACCGATCGCTCATCTCGCTGGCCCGGACCGCCGGTGCGCCGCACGACCCGGGAGCGGGGATCTACCTGCACAAAAAGAAGGGCACGCGGGTGGAGAAGGGGGAGACGATCTTTACCATCTACGCGGAGAAGGGGTGGCGGCTCCAGCAGGCACTCGAAGAGGGCCGGCGGCTCATGCCGGTGGTCGTCGAGGGGATGCTCCTCGACCGCATCCCCTCCGAGCACTGGGCGTGAGGGAAAAAGACAGATTGTTTCACGGTGGCAGGGTGATCCCCCGGGCCCCCTCCGCATCAGTTCACCTGCCATCCGCGCTGAAAAGGCCCTGCGGCTGCTTCCGGCCATTGCGGTGGGCATGGCCCGGGAGAGCAGGGACATTTATTTTACCGAAATATTTTTTCGAAATGCATGGGTTCTTTGAGAAATTATTTCCATTCGCCCTCGCGGCTCACATTATTTAAATACTATCGCATGCTACCACCTGATTAATTATCACATGCGATAATCATCCGGGGGAATGCTTATATGAAAATTGTACATGGAATCCTGATACTCCTGGTATTGGGTCTGCTCGTTCCCGGTTCTGCGGCGCTGAAATCTGAGGAGATTGAGATTACCTCCAGCCATGCATGGATCACCGCCGGGCCCGGGACGGGCATTGATGAAACTGCGACCATTACTGTGAAGATAAACAACGATTCTGTCACGAACGGCACTATTACGATCAATGAAGTGTTGTTCAGCTGCCCGAACGAATTTCTTAGCGTCGGGGCGTTATCTCCTGCACGCGATACACTAAGTCCGTATCAGGCGACATTTCACACCAAAAAGAGCGGTAATGCGACCATCACGGTGACCGTGAAATACACCCTTCTGGAAGGGGAAAGTGAGTCTCAGCATACGATGAGCAATGCGTTCGTCCAGAAAGTGGATCATGCAACGCCCTATGCCTTTGCGTATCTGGACTACGACACCGAGCTCACCGTCAATACGGACACGACGATCGAGATCCGAATGGTCGATAAATATCGGAATGTCATCGACAGCCGCAAAGAGGACTCGGTTGGGGGAGACGCTGAATGGGTCCGGTTCCAGTGTTCCTCGGGTACGGATGCGGGGTTCTGGGACGAGGACGGCTCTTTAACAGACGATATCCAAAAACAGGTGGATTCTGACGGATACCTCGCTGTGGATTTCAAAGCAGCTTCTCTGGCGGGAGAGAACGTCATTAACCTGATCTGTGTCACCGCGATTCCCAGGATGTGGATCACCATCGACGGCGTGGGGGAGGAGACACCGTACTCTGTTGAAACCGCCATCGATCCGTCCCCACCGCGTCTTCCCGGCGATGGGACAAGTTTCTTTACCATCATCTACACGTTTTACGACCGGTTCGGCAATCCCTCCCCGAACACCACCGTGGATTTCAGCACGAGTCTCGGGGAGAATCGCGAGATCATCACCAACGGATACGGGGAGACGACCATTCGCTACGGCCCGAAAACCTCCATCGGGACGGTCAAGCTGACCACGACCTCCGTTCTGAACACCTCGGTGGTATCGATCCTCAACCTCATCTTCACCAGCTCGGACGGAACCTCGTTTGATGTGAGTGTCAACCCGTCCAGTATGCCCAGCGCAGAAGTCACGCCATTCACTCCCGGGCAGATCCGGGTGCTGGTGACCGATGACCTGGGGAGGGGAGTGCCCAACCAGACGGTCTCGTTCAGGATCAATACAGCGACCATCACGAATAGCACCACGCTGCTCAGTCCTCCGAAAATAGCCGCCACGAAATTGACTGATCCGGATGATGGAGCCTGGGCCGATGTGGTCACCGGCGTGGAGACCGACGAAAACGGTATTGCACTGGTGTATTTTAAGCCGGGAGAATTCCCCATCGAAGGCGAGGACGGATATCTGGCTTTCGCCCGGGGCAGCTGTACGGTTACGGCGGACTGGAAATCCTATTCCAAAGAGACATCGAGCATCGAATGGCGTAACTACCCCTATCTCCGTGTCGAGGCGGAGGTTTCCAACCCCACCGTCGGGCCGGGAGAGACCTTTGATGTCACGCTCAGGCTGATCGGTGACGGATTCGAATTGATCAAGCGAGATCCCATCGATGTCGTGCTCGCCACTTCCCGGGCCTACACAATGCTGAAGGAGGATCCGACCGACCGGTTGAGGTATGCCATGGAGGCGGAGCAGGCATTCGTGAATGTGCTGAAGGGCACCAGCCCTGACGGGGGCGTGGACAATATCGGGCTGCTCACGTTCGGTGGGAAATCGTTTGGCAACGCCCGCATTCTTGGCATGGACAAGCAGTGGAAG
>DSDF01000092.1 GCA_011048835.1 Methanoculleus sp.
CCCGATCTGTCTACCACATCGATGTCACGGCAGCGCAGTAGAGCTGATCCGTCTCGTCACAGAGCGCTTCGATATCCCTGCATGCCAGGGCAAGCTCCTCCTCAGGGTCGCCGCCGGCGGCGATGGCGGTACGGGCGAGCTCCAGCCGCCCGACGATCGACCCTTTGAGTTCCTCAATCAGCGATGCCATGCGCGACGTTATCTGACAAAGCCCTTCCGCCCGGCATACCGCGCTGCACTGCCCGCCGCCTCTTCGATCCTGAGGAGCTGGTTGTACTTCTCCACCCGCTCGCCTCGTGCCGGCGCCCCGGTCTTGAGATGGCCGGTCTGCATGGCGACGGTGAAATCGGCGATGAAGGTATCCACGGTTTCACCGCTCCGGTGGGAGACCATTGCACCCCAGCCGTGCTCCTGTGCCAGCCGGACGGCGGCGATCGTCTCGGTCACGGTCCCGATCTGGTTGGGCTTGATGAGGACGGCGTTCGCCGTGCGTTCCCGTATCCCCCGCTCAATTCGCTCGACGTTCGTCACGAAGAGGTCGTCGCCGACGAGTTCTACCCGATCGCCGAGCCTGTCGGTCAGAAGGCGCCAGCCGTCCCAGTCATCTTCGGCGAGGCCGTCTTCGATCACGATGATGGGGTATGCCGATACGAGGTCCCGGTAGCGGTCGATCAGGTCGCCGGCGGTGAGGGTCAAGCCTTCGGTGCGGAGCTCGTAGACGCCATTTTGGTAGAAGCTGCTCGATGCGGGGTCGAGGGCGATGCCGATCTCCCTGCCCGGTGTGTAGCCTGCCTGCCCGATCGCTTCCACGATCAGGTCGAGTGGTTCGGTGTTCGAGGAGACTGCAGGGGCAAAGCCGCCTTCGTCGCCGACACCGGTGCTGTATCCCTTCTGTTTCAGGAGACCTTTGAGGGCATGATAGATCTCGCTCCCCCAGCGGAGTGCTTCTGCTAAGGTGGGGGCGCCGTGAGGCGTGATCATGTACTCCTGGAAGTCCGGGCCCTGCCAGTTGGCGTGCACTCCCCCGTTGAGGATGTTCATCATCGGGACCGGGAGGAGCGGCTTTCCCGGGTCTCCCAGGTACTCCCAGAGCCGGCTGTCTTCTGCGGCGGCGGCAGCCCGGGCGACCGCCATCGAGACGGCGAGGGTGCTGTTCGCGCCGAGGTTCTGCTTGTTCGGCGTCCCGTCGAGCCGGCGGAGCGCTTCATCTACCGCCCCCTGGTCGCGTGCATCCATACCCCGCAGGGCGTCGCCGATGGTACCGTTGATCAGCCCGACCGGTCTCTGCACGCCTTTTCCGCCGTACCGGTCCGGCACGCCGTCCCGGAGTTCGACGGCCTCGTGGATCCCGGTTGATGCGCCGGAGGGCGATGCGGCCCGTGCAGTTGCTCCGCAGGCTAGGGCGATTTCTGCTTCGACGGTCGGATTGCCCCGGGAATCCAGGATCTCCCGGGCATGGATCGATGTGATAGTGGTATCATTTCCGTTCATGGGCATACTCTCCATGTGGTTCGGTCTGGCGAATACGGGTGAGCGCCCGGATTGCCAGCCAGGTATTTTCAAGTGTCGATATCCCGCCGAAGATCGAACGGGTATAGCCGCCGTTTGCGTTCCGGCATTTTCTGACGAAGGTTCGGCACCCCTCCGGGTACCCTGGCGGGCGTCCTGTGAGGACGGCACATTCCACGCCGGCGGCGACATGCTCAAGGAACGCCGGTGTCGCCCGGGGATGGTTGAGGTAGCCGAACATCGGATGTTCGCACTGCAGGAGGAACCACCGGGTGCCGTATCGGTCGGGGGGTTGCCCGAGTATCCCGAGGATCGCCAGCGAATGGGCGGTCTCGATCAGCGTTGATTGCGGGTGGCCGAACCCCCCATCGGCATGGTGGTGGGCGTGAAGATGACGGAGTACTGCATCACGGAGCGGGCCGTCTGTACGAATCCTGAGGATCCGGCAGAGGGTGAGGTGCGTGCAGGTGCGCTCGAAGGCGGAGAGCGATTCAACCGGCCGCTGTTCGCTGTGGGGAACCGGATGCATCGCGCAGAGCCATGGCTGCGGGTCGAGGGCCGGCCCGCTCCCGATGAGTGCGAGACTGCGGAGCGCGAAGGCTCCCGCATAGAGTGTTGCGTATCCGCCGTCGGGGTGCTGCATTCCAAGCAGGAAATCTTCGGTGGCCCGATCGGGTGACAGAGCGTCCAGGAGCCGGAGGGAATCGAGTGCGTAAAAGGTGTCGGCGGCGTTCGGTTCGTCCAGCCGGTAGTGGCAGTAACCGCCATCTGTACAGCGGCGTTCAGTGATATACCTTAGTATCTCGTTCCGTTCGACGTCGGTGATCATACGAAGCCAGGGTAGAAGTCATCAGCCGTTTGGCAGTTTGAGGCGGACTTCATCGCCTGGATCTGATCGGTGGGCGTTCAGGAAGGATTTGCGTGGGTATGTCCATAAATGTATCCCGGAGAAGCCCACGTGGTTGCGAATTTTACCCGACAGGGCAGGATCAGACTGCATCATGTACGGAACGGCTCGGCGGCCGATGCGGTCCGGGCGTCCGGGGATGCTGATATGGGTGGAGGGATGACCCCTGCCCTGTTTTTGCGATCGGTCGGGCTTGCTTGCTCGCTCCGGCAGGCCTCCGCTCGCTTCGCAACACCTCACCCCTGTTATTCCCTTGGAGAGCGGGTTTATACTACGCCCGCAGGACCCTCGACGTGTGTTCTCAGCCCCCTGCCGGCTGAGCTGGTGATATTCCCCGCCCCACATCCCCGGGCAACGACCGGGCATGCTCCGAGGGGAATTCTGTTTTTCACTTTTTTACCACATAATAGACATGTGATCCCGAACCTTTCTTCTCGGCAAGACCCAGTTTTTCCAGTTTTCCAATTCTCCTGAGGACCGTGTTTTTTGAGACGTTCAGCCGCGATGCGATGTCCCCGCTCTTCATGGGCACAGTGATCAGTTTGAGGATTCGCGTATCCGTATCGTCCAGAGACGCAGAGGCCAATTTTTTGAATATCACGGTAAATGTAGAGGGCGCTGCCTTGAATTCAACCGAACACATGGGGTGGTTTGCAACCTCCTCCTCGATCATCCTGATGCCAAAACCGTACCGCTCGATGTAGCCCGAATCATACAGAAGATTTGATAATGACGGGTTTCTGGGGATATGTTCAGGGTCGCGGATGTCAACGCCCGGCATGAGGCCGCCGGGATTTTTTATTTCGAACCTGTCGGGATAGACGAGGATCTTCACATCAGCGCTGATGGTATAGTTCCGGTGGCAAACGGCGTTTATCAGTGCTTCACGAATTGCCCGCGGAGGGTATTCCTCAACTCTGATCCGCCTTGTACCTACGACAACATCGATCTTTTTGATATCCCGGATCAGACCGTCGTATGCCTCTTCAACAACCTTCCAGACAGGCCCTTCGTACTCCTCGCTCCACACGGGGCCTTCTTCGCCCATCCCCACCTTTCGGATTTTTGCATAGGCGATGGTTTCGGTGGCGTCGGTGAAGAACAATATTCCTGCGTTGGTGAGTCTGTCGTTTTTTATGGCCCCTGCACTCCGCAGGTATCTGGACCTGTTGTCGTCTGCGATGGTTTTTCCTCTGGTCTCTCTCACCTTCTCAAAGAACCAGTCGATATAATCCGGCCGGGCGTCGTCTCTGGGGAGCATCGGGATCTCATCCCAGTTGATGGTCCCCATCTCCGAGGAGAGCATGACAATCTCCTGGAGGGAGAGGGGTCTGACGCCGGTGCCCGTTCTTAAATATACGATCCCGCCGATCGAGCACAGGGAGGAGCCTTTCTCGATGCTGATTACAAGGAGATCCTTGTCATCTATTGATATCTTCTCCGTTTTTATTGGCGGCGGGGGGAGTATTGACTGAACCGAACTGGTAACCCTCTCCATTGCCTCTTTTACGTTGGTTCCGACGATCTTTCCTGTATCTGATACTCCGACGAGTATCTTTCCGCCTTCGGAGTTTGCAAAGGCGGCAATTTCGTGGTGGATGTTTTTTCCTGCCGATTCTTTGAACTCAAGGACTTCGGATTCTCCCGATTGTATCAGGTAGATGAGTTCCTCCAGATCCATGGTTACTGTTGCATCATTGTCGTAGAAAAATGTAACGGTAAGGAGGTTACTGTTCCATTTTCAGGGTGAACAGTAGTGAACAGTAAATGGTGCGGGAGGTGCTCGATTATAAAAAACCGA
>DSDF01000110.1 GCA_011048835.1 Methanoculleus sp.
AGGGCCGATGAGAACAGGAGGTGGAACAATTGCCTGGTGCAGAAGGAAGGAGAGAACGAAACGATATCGCGGATCTGATGGCAACCCTGCAGAACGGAAACAGCTATACCCGCCTGCAGGCGGCCAGAGCGCTCGGGGAGATCGGGGCGCCTGCCGTCGGACCGCTGGTGCAGGCCCTCACCGACCGCGGGACATGTTTCCGGTGGACTATTGCCATTGCGCTTGCCCGGGTGGGGCTGCCTGCCGTCGAATCCCTGATCGACGTCGTGACCACCCGGGACGATCCGGTCCGGAACCCCGCCGTCTGGGCCCTCGCCGAGATAGGCGATACGCGTGCGGTGGAGCCCCTGCTCGAGGTGATGGTGAACGGCGCGACCGATTGCTCCCGTGGCCTGGCGGCGGCCGCGCTCCTGAAACTCGGGCACTCTGCCGGGGTTGCCGCCGTGGAAAAGGAGCTGCTGTCGGCAAACGAGACCTTCAAGGGCGTGGTCTTCGAGGCCGTGGAAGGCCTCTGAGGCCGCACTTTTTTCGCGTACGCCTTGCCGGTAGCCGGCCACGTGCCGCCCTACCAGAGGTCGGAGAGCCGCCGCCCGCCGAAGGAGCAGTGTTCCTGCAGCGGGCAGGTCTCGCAGGGCGCCCGGACGGGCTTGCGGGGCATGGCCCCGGCGTTGATCTCGGTGGCCATGCGGATGGCCCGGAGCGCCGCCCGCCGGTCGCGGGGCTGGGGGACGCAGAGCCGGGCGGCGCCGGAGGGGACGTACTCCACCATGCCCGCCCGGACCGGCACGCCCAGCAGATCCTCCATGCAGGCGGCATAGCAGGCCACCCTGATGCGGTCGGTGCCGTAGATGCCCGCCGCCGGGGCCTCGCTCGACCGGACGATGGCAAAATATGGCTCGTCGGCAAAGATGCGGTCGACAACCCCGTGGATGCCAAGGCGGGCGGAGGCGATGGCCACCTCGGTCTCGGTGGCGCTGCGCCAGTCGGTGGCCCGGCACCGGGCCAGCCACTCCTCGAGCAGGGTGCGGTGCTCCTCCGCCGCCTCCGGCAGCACCGCCTGCACCTCACCCCAGATGGCGCCGCTGTCGAGTTTTCCCCCAAAATGGGCGGCGATCTGCTTGGCGACGATGGAGCGGGGCGACTCTCCCCGCGCGATCTCCTGCTCCATGAAGTAGCGGACCGGGCAGACATGGCAGGCCACCGCCCCGGAAACGCTCACCGTATGCACGCGTTTTCACCCCCCGCCGTTGCTAAAAAAGCCTTATTGTTCCAGACATTAAATACTATGCCATGACGAAACGGGAGATCGCGGTCAATATCCCGCAAAATCTCGATCCGGTCTATGCCAACCGGATCCAGGTAGCCTACAAGGACGACGAGTTCACCTTCGTCTTCCTCCACGAGATCCCCGGCACCAACCAGGCCCGGGCAAAATCCATCGTCTCCATCAGCCCCAAGCACGCCAAGAACTTCTCCCAGGTGCTGGCAAAAACCATCGGGGACTACGAGGCCAAGTTCGGCGAGGTCAAGGCCATCCCCCCCGAAAAGCAGGAAGAACCCAACGTCACCATCCGCGGCTACAGCTGAAAAACCAGCCCCTCCCTCTCGTTTTCCCCATCTTCGCCGCGGCCACCCACCTATTTAATTATTCGGGAAAAAACTAGATGCAGAGAATGCATCCCCGGGTGCAGACAGGTGTCTCATGGCCCATCAGCTGAAGCGGTATCGTCAGATCGGCAGCGTGCTGGTGAAATACGGGTTCGGCATCGCCATCCACCGGGCGTTCCCTCCCGCCGCCCGGCTCGGCATGCGCCGCCCCTCCGGCACGGCCGACGGGCGCACGACCGCGAGCAGGGTGCGCCTCGCCCTCGAGGAGCTCGGGCCCACCTTCATCAAGTTCGGGCAGCTCATGAGCCTGCGCCGCGATCTCCTCCCGCCCGAGCTGATCGCCGAGCTCACGGCACTGACCGACCGCGTGGCCCCGCTGCCCTTTGCCGCGGTGAGGCCGGTCATCGAGGAGTACTGCGGCTCCATCCCGGAGGTGTTCGCCTCGTTCGAGGAGGAGCCCTTCGCGGCCGCCTCCCTCGCCCAGGTGCACCGGGCGGTGCTGAAGGACGGGACCGAAGTGGCGGTGAAGGTACAGCGGCCGGGCATCGGGGCGACGATCGAGGACGATATCGCCATCATGGAGTCGCTCGCCCGGCGGATCGAGCGCCGTTACCCGGAATTTGCGGTCTACAACCCCGCCGGCCTGGTGCAGGAATTCGCCTCGCAGATCCGCCGGGAGCTCGATTTCGTCCAGGAGGGGAAGAACGCCGAAGAGCTTGCCCGGAACATGGCGGCATTTCCCGATATCATCATCCCGCGGATCCACTGGCGCTATTCGGGGAGCCGCCTGCTCACCATGCAGTTCGTGGACGGGGTGCGCATCGACGACCTGGAAGGCATCCGGGCGCTCGGCGTCTTTCCCCGGGACCTCACCGAGCTCACGCTCAAGGCCTACCTGCAGCAGATCTTCCAGGACGGGTTCTTCCACGCCGATCCCCACACCGGCAACCTTCTGGTCACCCCCCCGGGGGGAGCTGGCCTTCATCGACTGCGGGATGGTGGGCATCCTGCGGCCCGAACGCCGGGAGGTCTTTACCCGGCTCCTCCTCGGGTTCGTGGACATCAACGTGGACACGGTCATCGATGCCTACCGGGCGCTGGGCATCGACCTTCGGGAGGAGGACGAGGAGGCGTTCAAGGACGACACCTACGCCATCCTCCGGGGCTACCGGGAGCACGAGATCGGGCAGTTCGAGATGGGCAACGTGATGGCGCAGATCCCCGAGGTGCTGCGCCGCTATCTCGCCTCCGCCGAGGAGAAGTACGACCTCTCCATCAACGAGCTGCTCTACCGCGACTACCGTTCCGTCTTCGATTTCCTGAACGGCCGGCTGATCATGGAGGGGGCCAAGCTCCATGTCTTCGAAAACCTGGACGCCTTCGTCAACCGCCACTTCGACAGCGACGAGGCGAAGAAGATCGTGGAGTACTCCATCGGGTTCCTGGGGGGATCGCCCAAAAACACCCCCTCCTTCTACCACATCATGTCCCACATCGACCTCACCATGGGCGTCTTCTACCCGGAAGGGGGGATGCGGGCGGTGGTGGGCGCCCTGCACCGGCTCGCCGCCGATCAGGGGGCGGCGTTTGCCTTCGACGAGCCGGTCACCCGGATCCTGGTAAAAGACGGCACCGCCATTGGGGTGGAGACCCCGAAGGGCAGCTACGAGGCCGATATCATCCTGGTGAACGCCGACTACCCCTTTGCCGAGCTGCACCTGCTCGACGAGCGCCACCGCACCTACGACGCGAAGTACTGGGACAAAAAGGTGCTCGCCCCCTCGGCCTTCGTCGCCTACCTGGGTGTCAACAAACGCTTCGAGGGGCTGGCCCACCACACCCTGTTTTTGGACGAGAACTGGGAGGAGGGGTTCGACACCCTCTTCGACCCGGCGAAGGCGGCGTGGCCGGAGCGCCCCTCCTACTACGTCAACGTCCCCTCCCGCACCGACCCGACGGCGGCGCCGGAGGGCTCCGACACCCTCTTCATCCTGGTGGCGCTGGCCCCGGGGCTGGAGGACACCCCGGAGCGCAGGGAGGCCTTCTACACCAAAATAATGGACGATCTCGAGCGGAAACTGGGCGAGGACGTCCGCTCCGCCGTGGAGGTGAAGCGGATCTTCGCGCTCGAGGACTTTGCCGAGCGCTACAACGCCTACATGGGCACGGCGCTGGGGCTCTCCCACACCCTCTTCCAGACCGCCCTGTGGCGCCCCTCGCACAAGAGCAAAAAGGTGGCGAACCTCTACTACAGCGGCCACTACACCCACCCGGGGATCGGGGTGCCCATGACCCTGATCTCCTCGACCATGGTGGCAAAGGAGCTGGCCGAGCGCTATCCGCAGACCAGGTAAGCGAGGGCAGGCAATGGTCACGAGAACGCACCTTGAGATCTTCCGGCGGGGGAGCACCACCTACTTCACCAGCACCCTCTTCTTCCCGAAAGCGGTGCG
>DSDF01000132.1 GCA_011048835.1 Methanoculleus sp.
CGAACAGGATCGCGTCCCCGCCTTCCACGTCCATCATCCCGCGGCCGGGGGTTCCCGCAGCATGGGACGCACCCCGCAGCCCTCCATATTGCCGAAGCAAAAGACCATCCGGGCCCGGATGGTGGGGGGCAGCGCCGCTTCGCCGACCGGGTGAAAGCCGAACGTGGAATAGAACGGCACCAGCGGCAGCGTGGAATGCATCCACAGGGTCCGGTCCCCCACCGCCTCGAGAAGGGCGTTCATGAGCTTGCGGGCGATCCCGTGGCCGCGATAGTCATCGAGCACGAAGAAGCCGTCCACCTCGCAACCGTCCGGGTGGCGCCTGACCCGGGCCGATCCCACCAGCCGCCCGCCGTCGAACGCCCCGAAGATGCGATCGATGGCGGCATCCGTCGTCTGCCCGTGGTAGTGGGCCCAGAGTTCCGTCTCCACGCGGCCGAATTCGCCTGTTTCCAGTTCCCTGATGATAATTCCCATCGTCCCTCCCGAACGCTCCTCAACCCGCGGATGGTGATTCTTCGACCCGGCGCACCACCAGCACCGGCTGTCGTGCGTGCCGCAGGACGTTTTCGGAGACCGACCCGAGGAGGATCTGGGAGAGGTTGCTCCGGCCGTGGGAGCCCACGACGATCAGCGAGACCTCGTGTGCATCCGCAAGGCGTACTATCTCCTGCGCCGGGATCCCCTCGATCAGGTGGGGACGGACTCTCAGCCCCTGCTCCTCGAGGACGACGGTCGCCTCTTTGAGCTGCTGCTCCGCGTGGTTCCGCATCCGCTCGAGGATCATGGTCTCGAACCGGCCTTCCACCTCCCCCACGCCGGCGGGCTCGGCGAGCACGGTCGCGATCTCCCGCACGTCGATGACGTGGACGAGCACCACCTCCTCGCAGCCCGCCTCACGGAGAGCGAGCACCTGGGCCTGCGCCCGGGCCGAGACCGCCGAGAAATCGGTGGCAAAGAGCACCTTCTCAAACGGTTTCATGGAGCTCCCCACAGGTGATTGCCGATTGCCTCGTATTCACTCCACATGCCGTATTCACAGCAATCCTGCTCCCTCCAACCGAATAATGGTTGCGCTTTCCCACCATTGCGGTGCCAACCCTCAAATACGATGAGGTCTGTATCAACCACCACCATGGAGCTCTATATCCTGCGCAACGGAGAAGCCGGCTCCCATGCTGCTGACATTTCCCGGGAATTCCACCGCTCTCTTTCCGAGGCGGGCCGAGACGAGGTCGAGGGGGTCGCCCGCTGGCTCGCCGGTCAGGGAGTGCGGTTTGACGTCATCGCCACGAGCCCACTGCCCCGCGCCCGGGAGACCGCCGAGATCGTTGCCGATGCCGTGGACTACGACAGCAAGATTCTGGATTGGAAGGCGCTCGAGCCAGGGGTCGGCACGCTGTCCCTGATCGGCCACCTCACCGAGTTTTTCAAGATCCAGAACGTCCTTCTCATCGGCCACGAACCAGAACTTTCAAAGATGATCAGCCTGCTCATCGCCGGCCACCACCACTGCGGCATCCACCTGCAGCGTGCCGGGCTGTGCAAGCTCCGCCGGGTGACCTTCTACGATATGCCCGCGGGCGAGCTGCACTGGCTGCTCTCCCCCGACCAGATGGCTGTGGTGACGAACGATCCCCGCCGCAGAGCAATCCCTGCATCGCGGTGACGCGTCCGCAAGGCTCATTATTCGCCGGCGCAATTCCCACCTATGGATCTCTACATCCTCCGCCACGGCAAGGCAGGCACGCATGTTGCAGATCAAATCGCAGATGAGAAGCGTCCCCTCTCCGACACCGGGGCGCAGGAGATGGAAGCCATCGCCCGCTGGATCGCCGCCCGCCGGATCCCCTTCGATCTCGTGGCTACGAGCCCCATGCCCCGGGCACGCCAGACCGCCGAGATCATCGTCCGGGCCTGCGGCATCGAACAACGGCTGGTGGAATGGGATGAGCTCGCCCAGGGACACGATCCATCGACCGTGATCGCCCGGCTGCAGGCCGAGTGCGGACCCGACGCATGCCCATCGGCGGTGATGATCATGGGCCACGAACCCGGGCTCTCCGCCCTCATCTCGCATATCGTCGCCGGCCATACCAACGCCGGCATCGTCCTCAAGAAGGGGGGGATGGCCAGAATCCGGGAGGTCTCCATCTCCCCGGCGGTGCGGGGGCAGCTCACCTGGCTGCTGACGCCGGGAATGATGCGGGAAGGATGAGGGGGTTGGGACCGTCATCAAAACAGATGAATCAGGATTATTTTTTAGAATAACAAATCATATGGCCCCCAATACCTTTAAATGGAATGACAGACTGTATCGCACCCCATGAACTGTTTTGCGAACAGGTCTGTTCTGCTGGTACTTCTTGCCCTCTTCCTCGCGGGGGGAGCGATGGCACAGGAGAACCAGACCGGGAACGACTCCGCCATCCCGCCGGAAGTCAGTGAGTATGCTGATGACTGGCCGCTGCCAAACTATGATTACGCCAACACACGTGCTTCCAATACCACGGCGATCAACGCGAGCAGCATCGGTGACCTCGGCATCGCCTGGTCGTTTCCCTTGAACGCAACCGGCCAGTTCGGTGCGGCGAGCAGCAACCCCCTCATCATGGGCGACACCGTCTACTTCCAGGACATCAATGCAAACGTCTTCGCCCTTTCTCTTGCGACCGGCGAGCCCGTCTGGTCGGCGATGTACAACAACACCTCGGTCGCGGGCCCGAACGGCCCGGCTGGCGGGTGGGGCAAGGTGTTTGCCGCCGTCGACCCCTACACCATGGCCGCACTGGACGCTGAAACGGGCGAGGAACTCTGGGCTCAGCGGCTCGCGGGCAGGCCCGGGGAGGGGATCGATATCGCGCCCACCGTCTACGACGGCATGGTCTACACGTCGACCGTCCCCGGGCTGGGCGATATCTTCTACGCCGGGAGCAACATCGGCATCATCTTCGCCCTCGATGAGGAGAACGGATCCGTCGTCTGGAACTTCAGCACGGTGGATGACCCCGAGAGCATCTGGGGCAACCCGGAGGTGAACAGCGGCGGCGGGGTCTGGTACACGCCGGCCATCGATATCACGACCGGGATGACCTACTGGGGGGTGGCCAATCCCGCACCCTTCGCGGGCACCCCGGAGTACCCGAACGGATCGAGCCGCCCGGGGCCGAACCTCTACACCAACAGCATGCTGGCCCTCGGCCATGCCGACGGTGAACTGGTCTGGTTTACCCAGGTGCTGCCCCATGATCTCTTCGACCACGACTTCCAGATACCGCCCATCCTGACCAGCGCCAACATCAGCGGTACCGAACAGGAGATCGTCCTCGGTGCGGGCAAGATGGGAAGAGTCTATGCCTTCAACCGTGACACCGGGGCCATCCTCTGGGTCACCGTGGTCGGGAGGCATGAGAACGACCAGCTCGCCGCCCTGCCGCCCGGCACCACGACCGTGTACCCGGGAGCGCTGGGCGGGGTGGAGACGCCCATGGCGTACGCGGACGGCGCCGTCTATGTGCCCTATGTCGATCTCGCCACCACCTGGACCCCGGAGTCCTCGCTGAGCGTGGGAGCAAACCAGACCGGCCCGCAGCCCGAGTTTGCGCCCTTCGAGGAGGGCACCGGCGGGCTGGTCGGCATCGAGACGGATACGGGCAAGATCCTCTGGGAGCAGACGTTCGATGCCATCAACCTCGGCGGCGCCACGGTGGTCAATGATCTGGTGCTCACCGCAACGTTCGACGGCACCGTCCACGCCTTCAACCGGACGAGCGGCGATGAGGTCTGGAATTGGACCGCACCCGCCGGCATCAACGCCTGGCCTGCGGTCGCCAACGACACCATCCTGATTCCTGCCGGCGTCGGGGAGGAGCCGGCGCTGGTCGCCCTGCGCCCGGGCGCAAATGTCACTCCCCCTACGCCGGAGCCCACCCCGGAGGAGACTGAAACCCCAGAGACTGTACCCATGCTGGCCATCACCAGCCCCGCCGAGGGTGACGAGGTAGCCGCAG
>DSDF01000135.1 GCA_011048835.1 Methanoculleus sp.
CGTGGGATATGCGACGTGGTTCCCTCGACGGACGGTAGGAGTTATCAGCCACAAAAGCGGTTAGAGGTGAACTCCATCACCTGAATCTGTACTTTTTTATCTTTCTCTACGGACAATTAATGCTTTGTTCTCGGGAGCATTACTGCTCTGCATGTTGAGCTCCGAGGGGAATTCCTGCGGTTCGGCCACACAGTGGGTGATGGTGATCCTCGCCCGGTCGCGCCCATCGTGCGCTGATCCCGCAGTATGAACAATACTATTCCATACCGTAGTTATACGGTCCGGACCCAGCAGGACATTCCCCGCCCCTCGTTCTCATCAAGCCCTATCTCGCTCCAGAGCGGTGTGAGGATACGTTGCAGATCCCGGTCGCGGGATACATCGGCGCAGGAGAGGATTACCTCGGGAATGCGTACACCATCTCCCAGAGGAAGGCTTTTTGAGAGGTGCACGAAGACACCGGGACAGAGGTTGGGTATGATCTCGTCCAGGATTGCAGAAAGTCCCCGGTCAGGGACAGCGGCGACATTTATGTGAAGGATATCCCCCGGCTTGAGCGCAGCGGTTATCGTGCCGCAGACAACCGGAATGGGAGCACGCCGACGTCGGTCGGCCAGGAGATTTGCCGGATCTCCGGGGTAGGTCAGCCGGTCGTAGACGGTCATCGTCGTCCTGAGGTGCCCATCACGGATCGCTTGTCTGGCAAACCGGGTCGCTGAACCGGATCCGATCTCGAAATAGTTGTTCGGATTTTTTAGGCAGAGGAAGCAGTAGAGCGAGAGTGCGTCCAGCGGGGGGAGATCGTGATTCCGCCATCCGGGCCTGGCGATATCCGTGGCCGGCGACCGGGGTTCGAGAGGAATGCAAGTACAGGTGTCCCGGAAGGGGAGGAACGAGTGCAGCACCGCCCGATACTGTTGCCGCGTCTTCTCCGAGAGGATGGTATATTGGGATTCAGTCCGTTTGAAACCCCCACACGCGGTTTCGTCGTCGGATGGCGGTGGCATTCGGTGTGTCCACTTCCCGAGCAGGCGGCGAATGAGCGGTTCGATCATCGCTCGTCTCTTCTGTTTCTTGCAAGCGCCCGATCCTTCCCGCCTTTGATCCGGTGGCACCGCGGGCAGAGCACTTGCATGTTGCGCGCCGCCCGCTCTCCTCCCTGATCGAGCGGCACGATGAAATCGACCTCTTCGCAGTACACGCCGAGCCGCCGGCCGCAGACGGCACATCGGCCTCCCTGCCGCCCGAGAATCTTCCTCGCTTCCACCCGGGATATGGTGGGGGAGTTCGCATTCCGGGTCGGATTCCCGCTATCCGTCGTCATCAACCCTCTGCAGACCTTCGATACGGTCACGGGGGACGAAGACTACGACACCGGATATTGCCGGTTCTCCGGCGATTTTGTCGCGAAGCCTGGCCAGTCCCTCGGGGGTGTCGTAGAACACCACGCCCCCTTCCCCCTCGACAATGGTCGGGGACGGATCCCGGACGCTATCCTTGTTCATTTTTCTCGTTTTCATCGGTATCTCCTCTCGGTCTCGATCGGATCGGTCTCCGAACACCCCCGAGACACTGAGCATATGTTCCACCGTCTCGAGCGCCGCATTGAACGACTGTTTCACATCCCCGAGCGGATCGGTGCGGTCGATATGTCCGATCGGCATACGCGTTCCCCCTGCAAGGAGCCGGAGGTGTTCGTTCAGCTCGACGGCGCTTTCCCGGCATGCTGCACCCGGTTCGGCATCGTGCCGGGTATCGGTGGTATCGAGGATGATGAGCGCGCAGGCTGCCGATCCGGACCGCTCCACGACCGGAATGCACCTGACGATGAGGCGTCCATCGCCCTCAGGCTGCGGGAGTGAGACCGTACCGGTCACCGGGCGGCAGGTCCGGATCGCCTCTTCCACGCATTCGGCCGCAGCCACAACACGGCTGTTCTTCTCGTCCTGACCGCCGAATGTGCGGACGTATGCTGCGTTTGCCGCAAGCACCCCGCAACCGGCGAGCACGGCGGCCGCAGGGGACGGGATAGACACGCAGAGCGCCTCAAGGGACGCGCGCATCCCTTCGATGGTCTTTCGCTTCACTCGTGTTCCTCCTCTCCAGTCTCCGGCGGAGCGATCCATCGGACCGATACTATTGGCTGCGGAGTAAGGCGCACCCCGGTATGGTGGAGAAAGGCCTCGGCGAGATTTGGAGTCCCGATCTGCAGGGCGGTGATCGTTCTGCCGGTCTTACGAGAGTATGCGGCAAGATCCCTCAGTATCTCGGGAAGGCCGGCATACCCGATTCGATACCCACCATTCTCCTGGACGATCTCGTTGACGGACCGGAGACGATGGAGTTCCCCCATCACGTTCGGTGCATCCGGCCGGAACCTGACCACAAGAGACTCCTCGTGCGGAACACTCTGTTTCAGCCGTTCCGGCGTATCGAATGCCACGATTTTCCCCTCATGCAGGACAGCCACCCGGTCGCAGAGGATGTCTGCCTCCTCGAGGGCGTGCGTCGTCAGCAGTATCGTCGTGCCCCTGCGGTTGAGCTCCCGGATAACCTCCCTGATGATGAGGACGCTTTCGATGTCCAGGGCAGATGTCGGTTCGTCGAGCACCAGCAGGAGGGGATAATTGATGACGCTCATAGCGATGGCGAGCCGCCGTTTCATGCCCTTCGAGAACTCTGTGACGCGCTGGTCAGCCCGATCGCCAAGACCGAGCAGCGAGAGAAGGTCCCTGCCCCGCCGAAGCGCTTCTTCCGGGCGAACGTAGTGGCGCTCGGCAGCCCTCATCAGGTTTTCCATGGCCGTGGACGTTACCCTGATCTCCGCATCCGCCGGCAGCACCCCGACCGTCATGCGTGCGCCCGCTCCTCTCGCATGAATGTCGTATCCAAAGACCCGCACGAACCCCTTGTCCGGCCGCTGGAGCCCCGCGATCATCTGGAGTGTGGTTGTCTTCCCGGCTCCGTTCAGGCCGATGAGCCCGACGATCTCTCCCGTGCGGATCTTCAGGGTCAGCTCGTCGATGGCGGTCCGCCTGCCGAATCGCCGGGAGACGTCGACCGCCTCTACCGCGTACACGGCTCCTCCAGTAAGGCGCGCACCAGTGGCGAGGGATGGCTGGAAAGCCCCCGCTCCAGAGCAATGCTCTCCGGGGTATCGATCCGCCGGAGCGCCCGCACGACCTCGCGGACGGTGTAGTAGTCCGTCTCCGTGGCGAGCAGATCGGCAAACGCTGCCACCGCAGGCGCGTACTGCCGTTTCCCGAGGATCTCTATGGCAATCATTCTTGTCTCCCGGATAGGGTGGCGGAGCGCCATGATCAGCCGTTCGTCATAGGAGAGTGCGGTGTGGTCGGCGAGCGTATACCCGCAGGCCGGACAGATCTCCTGCACCTCCAAACTCCGGTGCCCACAGTTCGGACAGAAGTACGTCTCCATCATCCCTCACCTTCCTGGAAAAACGGGTTTCTCGCCCCCAATCCGGCGATACCGCATCCATCCGCATCCCTGGTGCCGAACTCTCACCCCGACAAATTCGAATAGGCCAACGAATGGCCAGATCTGCATGAGTTATCGACTTTTGTGGAACAGACATCGTCTGCGCAGAGCGAGTTCGGCTCTGTGCCGGGGTGGACGTCATCATCCGTGGTGCGAATGAACGCTACCGTGGCATACCATTCCAGGATGAGGAACTGCCCACGTGCAAAATAGAAGTCATCAGCCCGAAGGGCATTTCTGGCGGACTTCATCGCCTTTGACCTGACAACACGTTGCCGTGCATCCCATACAAAGATTGTGATCGCGGCTGTGCTCCACGTTCGGGGGTTGTCTGGCATCAGGTAGTTCCGCCGGATACGCCGTCCGACCGGTGAAGGGGAATAAGCGTCCCGATCTGTCTACCACATCGATGTCACGGCAGCGCAGTAGAGCTGATCCGTCTCGTCACAGAGCGCTTCGATATCCCTGCATGCCAGGGCAAGCTCCTCCTCAGGGTCGCCGCCGGCGGCGA
>DSDF01000030.1 GCA_011048835.1 Methanoculleus sp.
TCCACCCCCCTTGGCGACGAGGTGCTCGCACTCCGGGCGGGCGACCGGGTCAGCCTCTCCGGCACCATCTATACGGCGCGTGACGAGGCGCACCGCCGGATGCACGAGGAGGGGATCCCCTTTGAGCCGAAGGGCGCGGCGATCTACCACTGCGGGCCGGTGATCCAGAACGAGACGATCATCGCGGCCGGTCCCACCACCTCCGCCCGCATGAACGCCTGCAGCACGTTCCTGATCGATGCGGGCGTGAAGGCACTGATCGGCAAAGGCGGCATGGGAAGAGGGGTTGCAGAGCAGCTCTTCGGCCGCGGCGTTTATCTTGCGTTTACCGGGGGGTGCGCCGCTCTTGCCGCATCGCGGATGCAGCTGAAGGGGGTCGATTTTGAAGATCTCGGGATGGCCGAAGCGGTGTGGGCGATCGAACTCGACCACCTCCCCCTTGTGGTGGGCATCGATTCCCGCGGCGGCGATCTCTTTGACCGGGTGATGCGAAGGGCTTCGATGCGGTTCCGCACGATGCGCCATCCAAAACCGGAGTAGCGGCGGCAGTCACCCGGAACGGGCGGCCCGCATACCGGAACGGCAGGGGGATTCGCGCGCCCGTCCGGCAGGGAATCGATGGGGACGGGCAGAAATCAGGATGATTATTAGTAATAAGATTCCAATATATTGACAGGATTTACCTCATGAAACTCGTTATCGATGAAAGCAGGTGCAAGGGGTGCAACCTGTGCACGATGGTCTGCCCGTACCACATCTTTCAGGAGGGGGATCGCCTGAACGAGCGGGGGATCGTCGTTCCCCGGCTCGATCGGCCTGAACGCTGCCCCAACTGCCGCCTCCAGAAGCTCTACGGGCGGCGGCTCTGTGGGGCCTGCGCACTGATCTGTCCGGACCAGGCGATACACTGGGAAGAGGAGAAACCCTATGAAGCGCGGAAGGTGGTGATCGAGTATTGAGTAAAATCGAGTTCATGCAGGGCAACACGGCGTGTGCGGAGGGGGCTCTTGCTGCCGGGTGCAGGTTTTTCGGGGGGTATCCCATCACCCCCTCCACCGAAATCGCCGAACATATGGCGCGAAGGCTCCCCAAAACCGACGGCGTCTTCGTGCAGATGGAGGACGAGATCGCGAGCATCGCCGCGGTGATCGGCGCCTCGTGGACGGGCGCCCGTGCGATGACCGCCACGAGCGGGCCTGGGTTTTCCCTGATGATGGAGAACATCGGCTATGCGGTCATGACCGAAACGCCCTGCGTGATCGTCAATATCCAGCGCGGTGGGCCGAGCACCGGGCAGCCGACCATGGGCGCCCAGGGCGACATGCTCCAGTGCCGGTTCGGCTCCCACGGGGATTATAGCACCATCGCGCTCTCCCCCTCGAGCGTACAGGAGATGTATGATCTCACTGCAAAAGCCTTCAATCTCGCGGACAGGTTCAGGGTGCCGGTGTTCGTGATGTCCGACGAGGTCATCGGGCACACGAGGGAGCGGATCACCATCCCCGACCGCGTGGAGATCGTCACCCGCCGTCCGCTGGAAAAGGGAACGCTGCCATTCCGCGGGGGCGACGACGGCGTGCCCGGGTTCCCCGAATTCGGCATGGGCCATGGGGTGCACGTGACCGGGCTGACTCACGACGAGCGGGGGTACCCCGAGGCGACCGACCCCCACGTCCATGCGGCACTCGTGCAACGGCTCGTTTCCAAGGTGGAATCGGCGCGGCACGATATCGCCGACTACGAGGTGGTGAACCCGGATGCGGAGACGGTGTTCGTCACCTACGGTCCGCCCACCCGGTCGGTGAAGCAGGTCATGCACGACCAACCCGACGAGGGCGTGGGCCACCTCCACCTCAGGATCGTCTGGCCGTTTCCCGAACGCCTTCTTCGGCTCTTTACCAACGCAAAGACCTTCATCGTTCCCGAAATGAACATGGGCCAGGTTGCCCGGGAAGTCGAGCGGCACACCGATCTGCCGGTGATCAGCGTGCCCAAACTGGGCGGGGAGCTCCATACGCCCGGCGAACTGCGAACACTGCTGGAGGCGCGCCCATGAGTTTCGAGGACTGGTTCAGGGAGGACCGCCTCCCCCACATCTACTGCACGGGCTGCGGCAACGGCACGGTGATCAACTGCACGCTGGAGGCGGTGGAGCAGATGGGATGGGCCGTCGACGATACGGTCTTCATCTCGGGGATCGGGTGCTCCTCACGCGCCCCCGGCTATATTAAGACCGATTCGCTCCACACCACCCACGGAAGGGCCCTTGCCTTCGCCACAGGCGTGAAGCTGGCAAATCCGCGCCTGCACGTGGTGGTGTTTACGGGCGACGGCGACCTTGCGGCGATTGGCGGAAACCATTTCATCCACGCCTGCCGCAGGAACATCGACCTGACGGTCGTCTGTATGAACAACATGATCTACGGGATGACCGGCGGGCAGGGGAGCCCCTGCACGCCCGTGGGCGCCATCTCGACGACCACCCCCTACGGTGCGGCGGAACCGGCCTTCGACCTCTCGGAGCTGGCGGTGACCGCCGGCGCCAACTATGTCGCCCGCTGGACCTCCTACCATGTCAGGGAGCTCACCAAAGCCGTGCAGGCGGGACTTGAGACGCCGGGCTTCTCCTTTATCGAGGCGCTCACCCAGTGCCCCACCGCCTACGGCAGGCGCAACAAACTCCGGCAGGTCTCCGACATGATCCAGTACCTGCGCACCAATGTCATCATGGTCCAGAAGATACAGCGGATGCGGGAGCGGGGCGAGCCGATCCCCGACGACAAAATCCCCGTCGGGGAGTTCGTGCGGCGGAACCGGCCGGCGATGGGGGTGCAGAAATGAGACATGAAATCCGTTTTTCCGGGTTTGGCGGGCAGGGGATCATCCTTTCCGCGGTGATTCTCGGCCGGGCGGCGGCCCTCTACGACCACAACTACGCAGTGCAGACACAGGTATACGGGCCCGAAGCGCGGGGAGGCGCCTCGATGAGTGCCGTGATCATCTCCGATGAACCCATCCTCTACCCGGAGGTCACCGACCCCGACATCTACGTGATCATGTCGCAGCAGGGGTTCGAGAAATACGGGACCCGTCCGGCACCGGAGGCAGTGATGCTCATCGATGCGGATCTGGTGCATTCCCGCCCGCCATGCACCTTCTATGAAATCAGGTCGACAACGGAAGCCAAGACCGCACTCGGGCGGGTCATCGTGGCGAATATCGTCATGCTGGGGGCGCTGGTTGCGGTCACCGGGGTGGTGAGCACAGCAGCGATCGAAAAAGCGGTGCTGGACAGTGTGCCCAGAGGGACCGAGGAACTCAACATGAAAGCACTGCGCAGAGGATTCGAACTGGGAGACAAGGAAGTGGACACGCGATGAAACTGCTGGAATACGAAGCAAAAGAGATATTCATCAATCACGGGATCGCCGTTCCGGACGGCGTGATCATCACGCAGCCGGAGGAGATGGTGCTCCACCTGCACACGCTCGGGCCGGAGGTGGTGCTGAAGGCGCAGGTCGACGTCGGCGGGCGCGGGAAGGCGGGGGGTATCCTGATGGCGAAGTCAGAAGACGCCCTCGCAACCGCAAACCGCCTCTTCGGCGCTTCCGTCAAGGGCGTGCCGGTCGATAAGATCCTCGTGGAGGAACGCCTTCCCATCGAGCACGAGTACTACCTGAGCATCACCATCGACCGGGCAAGCAAGCAGTACCTGATCCTGTTTGCGGAGACAGGCGGCGTGGACATCGAGCAGACGGCAAGCCTCCGGCCCGAAGCGGTCCGGAAAGCCCTGGTAAACCCGCTTCTGGCGGACGTGCCCCCCTTCCTCCTCCGCCGCCTCGTCGGCACCGCCCCCAAAGCGATTGCCCCGGTCATCAACCGCCTGTACCGCGTATTCTGCGAAAAGGACGCTCTTCTCGCCGAGATCAACCCGCTGGTCACGACCCCGGACGGCGTCTTTGCCGCCGA
>DSDF01000138.1 GCA_011048835.1 Methanoculleus sp.
TGGTAAATGGTGAACGAAATACAGGTCGATTGGACGGATTTGCCTATCAAGGATATCGATATCGGCACCTTCCTCTACATCGCCTATCTCCTCATCGCCGCCTACATCGCGGTGCGGGTGCTCAGCTGGGTGCTCATGAAGCTCTCAGAGCGTGCCGGTGTCTATCGTATATCTGTCACGATGGCGATCCCGCTCCTTAAGATCACCATTTATACCATTACCCTGTACCTTTTTGTCACTGCGTTAATCGAGCCCTCATTGTCCCAGCTGGTCGCCTTCGCAGGGCTGTTCGGCGCCGCTCTCGGATTCGGGCTCAAGGATATATTCGCCGATGTCATCGGCGGACTCGTCATTATCTTCGAGCGGCCGTACCAGATCGGGGACAAGATCACCGCCCAGAACCATTACGGGGAGGTAATCGACATCGGCCTTCGATCGACCCGCATCCGTACTCCCGACGACTCCATTGTCACCATCCCCAATTATATCGTCTTTGGAGAGTCCGTCGAGAGCGCAAATGCTGGAAAAACCGAAATGATGGTGGTTATCGACCTCTACATCGATTCCGAGAGCGACGCGGAACTGGCGATGAACATCCTCAAGGACGCCGTGGTCACCTCGAAATTCGCATATATCACTGAAAAGCTGCCCTATACCATTCTGCTGGATGACTTTCCCTTTTACAAAAGGGTGCGGGCGAGGGTCTATGTCAACGAGCTGCGCTACGAGTTTGAATTCATGTCGGAGGTGACCCGCCGGTCCTGGATGGCCTACTCACGTGCAGGCATCCGTCCGCCGCAGGTGCAGCGCGTGCTCCCGGAGAAGGCGGGCCGCGACGAACGGACCGACGGGTCCCTGAACAGATCGAATTCCGGGAATCTGTCGAGTTGAGACCCGCCGGGCCCAAAAATGTATAAATGGGCAAGACGTCAGTGAGATACCAGAGAGGAGTGATCTACCGATGACGGTCGAACATGTGGACGGCGATGACCGCGGCGATGTTCTGCTCTATGCGCTGAGCACATGCCAGTGGTGCAGGAAGACAAAAGAACTCCTGATCGAGCTGGGAGTGGCATTTGATTACATCTACGTCGACCTCCTCGAAGGGAGCGAGCTGGAAACAGTCTTCGAAGAGGTGAAAACGTATAATCCGCGCGTTTCATTTCCCACGCTCGTGATCAACGGCCGCTCCATCGCCGGTTTCCAGGAGGAGGCCATCAGGGAGGCGCTGGGCAATTGAAACCCGAGGACATCCCCGACGAGGAAGTCGACCGGCGGTACCGGCAACTCGATGAAGAGGCCGAAACCGGGGGGTACCATCTCAATCCCGACACGGCATTCACCAGATCGCTTGTCAGGGGACTGATAGTCAACGAGCGGCGCTACGGGTATATGGGATGCCCGTGCCGGCTCAATACAGGGAACAAAGAGAAGGATCTCGACATTATCTGCCCCTGCGACTACCGTGATCCGGACCTTGCCGACTTCGACGCCTGTTATTGCGCCCTCTACGTGACAGAGCCGATCCTCACCGGCCAAAAAGAGCTGCGGCCTCTCCCCGAACGCCGCCCGCCGCCCGAAGAACGCGCGCACCTGCAGCGGCCTGCACCCGCCCGCCTGTCCCTCCCCCTGCCGGTGTTGCGGTGCCGTGTATGCGGCTACCTGTGCGCACGCACCGAACCGCCGGAGATCTGCCCTATCTGCAGGGCAACAAAGGAACGGTTCGAACGCTTCATCGAGTAATGCCGGCACCGGACCCCCACATTCTGCCCCGCCGCCACCCAGCATACCAGTCAGCACCAATGGGAAGGCCTATGTAGTGCGAGGAACTCTGGAACACTGAGGACATGTGCCCGAGGAGACGACCATGATGAAAAAGCCGCATCCGCTACCCTATCTTCTCTTTTTCCTGATTGCCGCAGTTGCGGCATTGATCGCCTGGTCCGGCTACCGTGGAGGAACTATGCCCCTGCTGGGAGCAGGCATCGTGCTCCTGTTCATCGGGTTGCTGGTCGCTTCTGCCACGAAGGTCGCCGACCAGTGGGAGAAGGCAGTGGTGCTCAGGGTGGGCAGGTTCCGCACGCTGGCGGGGCCGGGCTTCTTTACCATCATTCCCATGGTGGATACCATCTCCTACTGGATCGATCTCCGCATCATCACCACCTCGTTTACCGCGGAAAAGACCCTGACCAAGGATACCGTCCCGGTCGATGTGGAAGCGGTGCTTTTCTGGAAGGTCACCGATCCGAAGAAGGCCGCACTGGAGGTCGAAGACTACCGGTCCGCGATCAGCTGGGCAGCCCAGACGGCGCTGCGCGAGGTGATAGGCAAGTCGAACCTTGCCGACATGCTGGAAGGGCGGGAGAAACTCGATGCGGAGCTCCAGAAGATCATTGACCAGCGGACCGAGCAGTGGGGCATCCATATCAGCTCCGTGGAGATCCGCGATATTCTCATCCCCACCGAACTGCAGGATGCCATGTCCATGCAGGCGCAGGCTGAGCGTGAGCGGCAGGCGAGGGTGATTCTGGGCGAGTCGGAAAAGCAGGTGGCCGCACAGTTCGAGGAGGCCGCGCGAACCTACGAGCACAATCCCACCGCACTGCACCTGCGGGCGATGAACATGCTCTACGAATGCCTCCGGGAGAACGCCACGCTGGTGCTGGTGCCCTCGTCGGTGCTCGACACCATGTCACTCGGGGATATTTCCGGGATCACCGCGCTGTCCAAAGGGCTCGCCGACCAGATGAGGACGGCGCGTGAAGAGGCGCCTGCACACAGGTACAGGACCGATCGGAGCGACGACACCGGAGGAGAGAAAAAGCCCCCTGCATGAGGGCCAGATGATGAACTTTTCTCTTCGGCCGGGGCGATGAGAGGGAAGCCGCTGCAGCGATGGTTCCGTCGATGAGGGAGAGGGGCGTGGCCGCAGGGCGATGGCGCTCGTGCCGATACCTTCCCGGGCTGATGAGGAGAGAACAGTGCTGTATCGGTGCATACCTCCGGCAGCAGCTGACGGCGGTGCCCGCATGGGGGAAGGAGATTCACCGATGCGAAGCATTAATCCGATGCACCCCCAACCACCTGCCATGAGAAACCAGGTGAAATGGGGAATTGCCCTCATTGCCGCCGGATGCATACTCTCCATCGCCGGCATCGGCATACCGTTTCTCTTTCTCTATGCCGTCCCCCTCATCCTCATCGGCGCAGCATTGATCATATACCGGGCGCGTGAGGATTCAATCGAAGAGGTATATGCGGTGAACGAGCAATGATCATCACGACCACAGAATCGATAAACGGCGCGAGGATGCAGGTCCTCGGCGTCGTATTCGGCAACACGGTGCGCGCGAAACACCTCGGAAAGGACGTCATGTCCGGGTTGAAAAGCCTGGTCGGCGGGGAACTCCAGGAATATACGGAGATGCTCGCCGACGCCCGCACAGAGGCGACCAACCGTATGATCAACGAAGCACAGAGGCTGGGTGCCGATGCAGTGGTCAATGTGAGGTTCACCACCTCCCAGACAATGGCCACCGCCGCAGAGCTGCTCGCCTATGGAACAGCCGTAAAACTGCTCAAAGAATAACCGGGAAAGGGATGCAGGACTATTCCTCTCCCACAATCGCCTCGATTTCGATAATTTCAATCGGGGTGCCCCACTGCTGGATGGTGACCACATCAGCACGCAGTTTCGCTACGAACCGCACCCGCAGTCCCTGAACCTTATACTCGTCAGCGAGGTTGATCGGGTAGTAGTGGTGGCCGTCGTCGCTGACAATACCGAAGAATCCCCCCTCCAGAGGGACGATACGCACCGTTCCCTTCCCGGAAAACACCGCGTCATCACCGCGCTGCTGACCGCCGAGGCACCCTGACGAGAGGATACACCCGATCAACAGTAACAGCACCATCCTTTGCTTCATGCTCTTCAGCCTGAA
>DSDF01000122.1 GCA_011048835.1 Methanoculleus sp.
GTGATCGCCGCGTAGCCCTCGATGGAGATGGTCACCGCCCCGGTGCCGTCCTCCCGGGTGGCGCGGTGCGCCTGGCACACGGGGGCCGCCTTGCCGTAGAAGAGGAGCGTGCGCACGTCCTCGCCGGTGAGGGAGTACTGCTCGCCCTCCACGGTGATGACGAGCGTCTCCCGCTCGCCGGGGGCGATGGTGCCGGCTTCAGGCTGCACGGGCATCCCTCCGGGGCCATGTTTTGACGGTGATGCGGTAGGTGTGGCCACGGGTCCGGGCGACGTGCACCTCGGCGATGGCATCGCCGTGCCGGTGGATCTCCTCGGCGATGGCCTGCGGGATGAGGTAGAGCGGCACCGGGTTGGCGGCGCGGCGCACGGTGTCCGCCGCTGGACTTATCCCCTCTGAAAGAGAAGAGCTGTTGGCAGTCCCGCATGAATCGCTGTTGGCGCACGTTTCATTCCGTGGGCTGCCCTCTATCGTGCCATCGCCCTGCATTGTGCTCCCTCGTCATCGTTCGTGTTCAGCCTGGCGTTTCCTTCCGGTGTCCACCGGGCCCGGGCCGGTTGTGCACTGCGGCCGGGCATGTGGTCGGGTAAATTCCCGTTTCGTTCTTGCATAGCGTCGCTCCTGTGCGGGTTCACGCGTCTCGTGGACGACCGGCGTCCCGGGCGCCGATCCCCCGCACAGGGAGAGGTGGGAGAGAGGGTATTTAAGGAAAAAGTGCGCGATGTGAAACGAACGGCCCGGCCGGATCATTGCATCCCGGCAAAAAATCTCCCGTCCTGGCGTACAGGGAGGAAAATACGAAAAAATTGCCGTCCTTCAGTCCTCATACACGAAATCAGACCGCTCGCAGGTGCCGAGCAGAAATTTCCGCTTTTTCTCCTCGTCCTCGACCGAGAGGAGGACTTGGTTGGTGCATCAGGCAGGCAGAAGTCCGGGGCCGGCGTGCCGGGCCTCAGCATCTCCATGGACTGCTTACCGATCGCAGGTTCGCCCCCCGAGCACCGAAACGGATGGGGGGCGACCACGCCGGTCACCCCGCTGTTTCTCTCTCGACATGGTCTCTCACCACGATGAACGACACTTTCGAATCGCTTAACTTGTGATTTCCCCAAAGTGGATTCGAGGATTGGTATGGCGGTAATGTGGCCCCGGGAGTTTCCGCAGGAATTCCGCTCACGCGCGGAACGAAATGCCGAAAGGAAGGTTTATGGAAGGCTTTCTGAGGCCCTTGAGGACGACTTCGTCGTATTCTATTCACGGCCCTGGCTGGGAATGAACTGGGACGGGATAGAAGTCGACGGCGAATGCGATTTTGTCATCGCCCACCCCGAGTACGGCTACCTCGCGCTCGAGGTGAAGGGCGGGGGCGTCGAATACGATCCCGAGTTCGACGAATGGACGAGCATGGACCGGAACGGCGATGTGCATCCCATCAAGGATCCCGTCGAGCAGGCGAAGCGGTCGAAGCACGAGATCCTGAGAAAACTCACCGCGTCCGAAGGCTGGAGCCCCCGCTACCTGCGGGCGTGCCATGGGGTGGTATTGCCTGACATTCCAGATCCCGGAGAAGATCTCGGGGCTGACATGCCGCTGCATCTCTTCTGCTTCCATGACCATATCGAGCATGACCTCCGGAGCTGGGTTATCGAGAGGTTTGAGGCGTGTGCGGATCCGGACGCCCGCATCCAGCCGCTCGGACATGACGGGATCCGGGCGCTCGAGGATATCCTGGCCCGGCCCATTTGCCTGAGCGTGCCGCTGGGACGGCTCATCGAGGACGATGATGCCCGGATTCACAGCCTCACGCCCACGCAGTACCGGATCCTCGGCATGCTGCAGGGCAGAAAACGGGTGGCGATCTCCGGCTCGGCGGGAACCGGGAAGACCGTGCTTGCGATGGAAGAGGCGGTCCGGTGCGCCGGCCGCGGCCTCTCGGTGCTCCTGACCTGCTACAACAAGGCGCTCGGGCACTCGATGCGGGAGACCCTCAAACACCACAGCGGCATCACCGTCGGCCACTATCACGGCTTCTGCAACGCCCTCTTCAGGGAGGCGGGCATATCCCTCGACCGGGATGTCCCGCTTCACGAGCTCTTCCTCCGGCAGTATCCACACGCCCTGATTGAAGCGCTGGAGATCCTGCCGGAACCAAGATTCGATGCGATCATCATCGACGAGGGCCAGGATTTCCCCCCCGAACTGGTGACATCACTGGTCTCCCTGCTCGATCACGGCGGCGAAAATCTCATCCGGTTTTTCTACGACGACAACCAGAACGTCTATCGCAATACCTACGAGCATCTCAGGGACTTTTTCGAACTGCCGTTCCCGCTGACCGCAAACCTCCGCAACACCAGGAAGATCCACGAGGTCGCGGGCAGGTACTACCGGGGACACGAGACCGAGGCGATAGGGCCCGACGGCAAGGAGGTCGCGTGGATCGAAGCGGCATCCCCCCGTGCGGCACGAGACGCGGTCGATGCCTACGTGGAACGCCTCGTACACCAGGAGGGAGTCAGTCTCTCGGACATCGCCGTGCTGGTCCCCCGGTCCGCGGACAGGGCGGCCTTCTTCCCCGGCGGCACGATCGCCGGCCTTTCCTCTCATCCCTGCGATGCCACGGGTGACGGCGCGATCACGCTCGACTCGGTCCGGCGGTTCAAGGGCCTCGAAAGCCTCGTCGTCATCCTCGTGGTCACCGATGCCCTCCTCGAGAGCGAGGAAAAACTCTACGTCGCCCTGTCCCGGCCGCGGGCCCTGCTCGCCGTCGTGGGCGGAAAGGAGGCCCTGGAAACAATACAGCGGGCCTATCCGCCGGTTCAGTCCTGATGGTAGTCGTTATCGGAGATATCCAATCGGACAAACGACGCCAGAACGCGTGTCATCCGGCCGTGTGAACATCATCTCTCATGGCGCAGGATGGCCTCCTTGTGAACGTAGTGGTTCACTTCTTCAGGGCCGGCCGCCGCGCAATATCTCAGAGGTACACGCTCAAAGCAATTCGAATCGGCAACGATATCGTCGGTAGGTGCAATTACCGACTATGGAATTCACCAGCAGCCCTTTTATCCAGCAAAAGCGTCTGGCCGTCCTGATCGACGCTGACAACGCCCAACTCGCCATTATTGGAAACCTCTTTGAAGAGGTTGCCAAGTACGGATCCGCCACGGTGAAGCGGGCATATGGAAACTGGACCGCACCCCAACTTGCCGGATGGAAGGATTCTCTGCTGAAAAACTCAATCCAACCGATTCAGCAATTCAACTATACCGACCATAAAAACTCAACGGACAGTGCCCTGATCATCGATGCGATGGATCTCCTGTATGCCGGGAACCTCGATGGATTTTGTATCGTATCCAGCGACAGCGATTTCACCAGGCTTGCGTCCCGGCTCCGGGAATCCGGGATGATCGTGTACGGATTCGGGGAGCAAAAGACGCCGGAGGCGTTTGTCGAAGCCTGTGACAAGTTTATTTATACGGAGATTTTACGGGCCGGTGCACAGGACGCAGAGAATGAGCCGAAAGAAGAACCTGTTCCCCGGGTATCGGCGCAAGAACTCAAAGGGAACACAAAACTCGTCAATCTCCTGCGCAACGGGGTTGAAGATGCCTCGGGCGAAGATGGGTGGGCCAATCTCGCGGCGGTGGGCCAGATCATTCAGAATAAGGCCCCTGAATTTGATTCGAGAAACTACGGATTCAAGAAACTCAGTGAACTATTCCGTGCAATCGGGCTCTTTGAAGTAGAAGAGCGGGGAAATGCGGCATCCCACGTGAAAGTGGTGTACGTGCGGGATAAAAGGCTGAAAAATTGGCTCTGTAGAATTCCTCAACAAGAACAACAAAGAATAATTTTTCATCACCATCCTGAGGTTATAGAGAATGATTTTGATCTTGATCTCCTTGACCTGATACCAGTACTTGCGTGCTTTCA
>DSDF01000116.1 GCA_011048835.1 Methanoculleus sp.
GGACTCTTAATCCGTAGGCCAGGGGTTCAAATCCCTTCAGGCCCGTTATTCTTGTGTTGTGCACTTCTGTTTCCACCACCGCCGGGAGAGCCGTGCGGCGGAACGCCCGCTTCGCCGCAGCCTGGTAATAATACCTGCGCCCACCCACCATGCCGCACCCCGATGCCGCATCCCGCACCGATATGCGTGCGGATGGACAGGTAAAAAAGGCACAAAAAACCGGATGCAACGAAGAAGGGGGAGGCCGTGCAGAATCCCCCTTCATTTGAGGATTGGTTTTGATGCAATTTTAATTGCACATTCCATATAACCCTTGAAAAATATATAATTTGCCCCTGCCGTACGACAGGGCTACTTCCCGATTTTGACGAGCATTTCCTCAAGGGAGGGGTACTGCGACTCGATCCGCCGCACCGTGCCCCCCGCACCGGCGATGCAGGCGCTCACCTCGTTGAGGGCGTCGATCTCGTGCACGAGGGTGACGTAGAGGCCGTGGTCGGGCGTGCAGTCGAGGACGCCCGCGAGCCGGCCCGGGTCGTCGATGGCAAAGTGGACCTGGTAGCGGATGGAGCCGAAGACCTCCCGCAGCTCCGCCATGCTGCCGAACGCCGCGGTCTTGCCCCGCCGCAGGATCATCACCCGGTCGCAGATCTCCTCCACCTGGTAGAGGTTGTGGGCGGAGAGGATGACGGTCTTGTGCTGCCGGTCGCGCAAACTCCGCAGGTACTCCGCGATGTAGCGGGAGGTCATGGGATCGAGGCCCGACGTGGGCTCGTCGTAGACCAGCACCGAGGGGTCGTGGATGAGGGAGCGGGCGATGGCCACCTTGCGGCGCATGCCCTTGGAGAGCTCGCCGATCTTTTTGCCCTCCGGTTCGAGGGCGAGGGAGGCGAGCAGGCGGTCGCGGCGCATCCCGATGGTGGCGCGGTCGAGCCCGTAGATCTCGCCGAAGAACGAGAGGTAGTCCTCCACGGTCATCGTGTCGTAGAGCCTCGACTCTTCGGGCAGGTAGCCGAGGCGCGCCTTGAGGGCCGCGGGGTCGGCAAGGACATCGATGCCGTCAACGTGCAGGGTGCCGGAATCCGGGGCGAGGAGCCCCGCCATGATCTTGAGCAGGGTGGTCTTTCCCGCGCCGTTGTGCCCGATCACCCCGAAGATCCCGTGATCCTCCAGGTCGAACCCGACCCCGTCGAGCGCGCGAAACCCATCATACTGTTTGACAAGCGAGCGGGCGTGGATCATGGCAGGTGTCACCGTCATGTACCATCGGCAAGAAGCCATGATAACTGTTCGGAATCGGCATCCGGGGATGTATATAACGCTATATACGAGAAAGCCAAACCTTTTGGCATCGATGCACGAAGCGATTTCCGCGGTTCTCACCATTTCCCGCTGGGAACTGAAGCGTTCACTGACAACCATGGGCAGGAATGTGCTCCCCCTCGCCGTCCTCCTTTTCCTCCTGCTCGTCCTGGCCACCGGGTTTGCCCAGCAGCAGGGCGTGCACCTCCAGGACGGGATGTACGCCATGGCCACCGACAGCCCCGACCTCGCCGCGGTGATCGCCGACGACCCCCGCTTCCGGGTCACCCTCGTGGAGGCAAACGCCATGCCCGGCGGCGGCGCATTCGACCTCGCTGTCATCGGCGGCCGGATCGCCGTCGCGGAGACCGACCGGGCGCAGGCGGCGCTCGCGGCGTTTGCGCGGGACTACGCCCGCTACGAGACCTGGGTCTACACCCGGCAGGACGACCTCTTCGCCGCCTACCCGCTCTGGATCGATGAGATCCCCGTGAAATCGGAACTCGACTTTCGGGCCACCCAGCAGGGGCAGGCGGTCGGCGCCGTTCCCCCCCGCGGCGCGCCGCCCGTCCCTGAGGGGACGGTGGAGGTCGTGGCCACGCCCGCCGCCTCCCTCGCCCTCGCCGCCGATGACCTCCGCAGCGGGCTCGCCGCCAGTGCGGCCGAGGACCCGCAGGTGTCGCGCTATGCCGGCGTGCTCACCGCCGACTCCCCTGACCTTGCCTTCAAGACCCCCTCGCAGCTCGCCCCGCCGCTGCCCTTCGACTCCATCATCCTCATCTTCGTCTTCATCTTCCCCCTCTACTTCACCTCCCAGTTTTTCATGATGAGCATCATGAACGAGCGGGTGGACCGGAAAGGCGAAGTCCTGCTCACCACGCCCGCCCGGCCCTGGCAGATCATCGCCGGCAAGGCGCTGCCCTACCTGGCCCTGATGCTCGCCGTCTCCCTTGTGCTCACCCTCGCCAACGGCGCACCCGTGGCCATCATGCTCCCCCTCCTGCCGGTGATCCTCTTCTTTGTGGCCTTCGCCCTCTTCATCGGGATGGTCTCCCGCAGCTTCAAGGAGCTCTCCTTTCTCTCCATCTTCTTCTCCACCGTGGCCACCTCCTACCTCTTCTTCCCGAGCATCTTCGCCAACGTGCACGTCATCAGTCTCATCTCGCCCCTGACCCTGATCGTCCTGCAGGTCCAGGGGGAGGCGGTCGGGGCCATGGAGTACCTCTACGCCACCGCCCTCTTCTGGCTCACCAGCGCCGTCCTCGTCGCCCTCTGCACGGCGAACTTCACCGAAGAGCGGCTCTTTACCTCCACCCGCCTGCTCTCCACCGTCCGTGCGTTCGTGGGCAGCGCCCTCTCGCTTTGCCGCCCCCACCTCTCCGTGTTTTGTGCGGCCGCCTGCACCATCCCCTTCGTCTTCATGGCCCAGCTGATGCTGCTCGTGGTGCTCTTCAACCTGCCCATGCCCCTCTCCCTGGTCACGCTGCTGCTGGGGGCGGCGTTCGTGGAGGAGTGTGCCAAGGCGGTCCCCCTCTACGCCCTTGCCCGGAAAGCCCCGGGCGTGCTCACCTGGCCGCGGATCGCCACCCTCGGGGCCGCCATTGCCCTCGGGTTTCTCGCGGGGGAGAAGGCCCTGCTCTTCGCCACGCTCGCCCAGATCTCGGAGTCGGTCTTCGGGGCGGTGCTCTTTACCAGCCTGCAGGCGCTCTGGCTCCCCCTCTCGCTCCACTTTGTCGGGGTCCTCATTACCGGGGCGGTCGTCAGGGCGGGGGGCAGGCGCGCCCTCCTCCCCGGCATCCTGGCCGCGAGCCTGGTGCACAGCCTCTATAACCTCGGCATCATCCTGGGGTGGGCGGCATGACCCTGCGGCATGTCGCCCTCATCGCCCGCAAGGAGCTGCGCGGCCTTGCCCGTGAACGGACCATCGTCTTCGCCGTGCTCCTGCAGCTCTTCATCGCCATGTTCTCCTCGTTTCTCATGGTGGGGCTCGCCACCCTCTACGACCCGGACGCGGTGGCCGGGTTCTCCAGCACCCGCTACGCCGTCGGGTATGCGGGCAGCGATTCGGGGCTGCGGGAGATCCTCGAAGAGAGCCGGGATTTCCGGGTGTACCCGATGGACCTCTCCACCGCCGTCGCCGCCCTCAAGGAGCGCACGCTGAACGCCGTGATCTGGGTGCCCGCCACCCCGCCCGACGCCGCAGAACCGGTCACGATCACCCTCTACACCGTCCAGAATGATATCCAGGCATCGGTGGTTACCGTGAAGATCAAGGGCGTGCTGGTCGACTACGAGCAGGAGCTGCGCGCCGTGCGGGCTGACCGTCTCACCGCGCAGCCGGTGGAGGTCGCCATCCCGGCTTCCGCGGGCGGGGAGAACTTCTACGAGTTCGTCTTCGGGCTGCTCATCCCCCTGCTGGTCTTCATGCCCGCCATCATCTCCGCCGCCCTGATCATCGATCTCATCTGCGAGGA
>DSDF01000009.1 GCA_011048835.1 Methanoculleus sp.
GTGCCGCGAGGTGTTTTTGTGCTGGAGGACCGCGGTGCGCACCTCGGCGGGACCGAGGGAGGCGACGTGATCCACGGTAACGGCCAGGGTGTCGCCGGTATCGGTGACGTCGTCGACGATGAGCACGCAACGACCCCTGATGTCGACGGCGAGGGGGAAGCGGACCACCACCTCCGCTTTCTTCCGGGCGGCAATACCCCAGTGTTCCACCTTGATGCTGGTCAGCATGTCGTGGAGGAGGGAGTCGCAGACCACGCGGGCGGGCACATAGCCGCCGCGGCCGATGGCGATGACGAGGTCGGGACGGTAGCCGTCCGCCCTGATAACGCCGGCGAGCTGCCGGGCAAGGCGGGCCGACTCCTCCCAGCTCACCAGCGTGCAGGGAAAGGATTCGCGGAGCATGGATGGGTCACTGATCGAGGTGTGGGGTCAGCGCATGGATAAAGGAGATGGTTTGGGATCAGGCCGGCGGGGGGAGCAGCACCTTGACGAAGGGGCTCCTGTGGAGCACGCAGCCGAAAAACTCCTCCCGCTCCCCCACCTCGACGACCTCGACCGGAAACGGTTCCGCCTCGATCCGGGCGGCGAAGCCGGGGTCATGCTCCTTCATGACGGCCAGAAAGCGCATCAGGCGCATGAACGGCCGTCCGAGATCGGGTACCATGTCAAAATCCCGCAGGTCATCGGCAAGCGTGGAGTGCCGGGCGAGGTCGGGGTCGAAATAGACATAGACCTCGAGGCTGCAGTCGCGTTCCGGCGGGACGAGGGTGCGCTGGTCCACCATCCTGCCGGGGGCGAGGCCCTGCTGATCGAATACCGTTGCAGCCGGCGGAGAGGCTGCGTCTGCATCATGGTCAGGCATCATAGTCCAGCATTTCTGGTTGGCCGCACGGCTATAAAATAATTTCAGGGTGCAGGGGCGCGGCGGGTCGCCGGCCGTCCCGCCGAAAAAGCGGGGGGATCAGGAGGAGCCGGAAGGCGGCCGCAGCAGGGTGAAGGCCACGGCAAACCCGATCGCGGCCAGCACCGCCACGTAGGCAAAGACGCCCAGGTACCCCCCCGTCGTGGTCTTGATGAACCCCGCCAGCTGGGGACCGGCGATGGCGCCCGCCCCGTAGGCGAGAAAGACCACCCCGTAGCAGCGCGGGTAGTCGCAGGTGCCGAAGAACCGGCCGGTGGCCGCAGGAGCGATGGCCAGCCAGCCGCCCAAACAGCCCCACAGGATGGCGAAGGCGACGATGTAGGTGATCTGGCCGGGCAGCAGCCACAGGGCGAGGGCCGCCCCGGCGATGGCTACGAACGAGAGCAGGGCGGTATTCCGGGGGTCCATCCGGTCGGTGAGGGACCCGAAGACCGGCCGGCCGCCCCCGTTGAAGATGGCGAAGAAGCCCACGAGCGCGGTGGCGAACGCCGGGGCGATCCCCAGCTCGGTACCCACCGGCTTGGCGATGGAGATTGCCATCAGTCCCGCAAGGCAGCCGATGAAGTAGCAGGCCCAGAGGCCGTAGAAGACCGGCGTCCGGACCATCTGCCCGCGGTTGCATTCGCACGCTATCCTGCCCTCCATCGCCGCCTGCACCCACCCCGCCGGCCGCCAGTCCGCGGGCGGAAAGGTGAGGGGAAGGGCGAGGAGGGTGATCAGCAGCAGGAAGGCGATGCCGAAGACGCGGAAGGTGGCCATCACCCCTGACGCCGCGATGAGCAGGCCGGCAATATTGGCCGTCAGGAAGGCGGAGAAGCCGAACCCCAGCACGGTCAGCCCCACCGCCAGCCCCCGGCGGTCCGGGAACCAGCGGGCGGACACGGCAACCGGCACGCCGTAGGCGATGCCCACTCCCGCACCGCCCACGATGCCGTAGACCACGTACAGCATCTCCACCGAGCCTGCCATGGAGGCGAGCAGCCACCCGAGGCCGGTCAGCACCCCGCCCACGACCGTCGTCTTCCGCGGTCCCCACTCCTCGATGTATTTGCCGGCAAGCGGCATGGCGAGGGCAAACACGGCCAGGAAGACGGAGAAGGGCATGAGCACCTCGTTTGCCGAAACCTCCCGGCCCAGCTCCCCGGAAAAGTGGGCGGCCAGGGGCCCCACGAACACGCTCCACGAGTAGATGCTGCCCAGGCAGAGGTTGATGAGCATGCCGAGGGCGACGAGCACCCAGCGTCCCCGCTCCGCGGGCATCCCGAACAGGCGCAGCTCCTGCATTGCATCGCTCCGAAAAGTATCGGGAGGGAGGTCACTCCTCCAGCGTGGAGATATCCCCGGGGTCGATGCCCATCTCCTTCGCTTTCAGCACGCGCCGCATGATCTTGCCGCTCCGGGTCTTGGGCAGGCTCTGGACGAACTCGATCTCGGAGGGCATGGCGATGGGGCCGATGCTCATCCGCACGTGGTAGGTCAGGTCGGTCTTGAGCTTCTCGGAGGGCTCGTAGCCGAGGCGGAGGATGACGAAGGCCTTGACCGCCTGCCCCTTGACCGGGTCCGGCTTGCCTATGACCGCCGCCTCGGCCACCGCCTCGTGGGAGACGAGGGCGCTCTCCACCTCGGCGGTGCCCAGGTTGTGGCCCGCCACGATGAGGATGTCGTCCGCCCGCCCCAGCACCATGATGTAGCCGTCCTCGTCCTTCACGGCGAGATCGCCGGCGGTGTAGCAGGAATTGATGGTGCTCCAGTACTGCCGGTAACGCTCGTCGTTGTTGTAGACCGTGCGCATCATGGCAGGCCAGGGCTCCCGGATCACCAGCAGGCCCCCGATGCCGGGGGGCACCGGTTTGCCCTCCCGGTCCACCACGTCAGCCACGACCCCCGGAATGGGGCGGCCGGCAAACCCGGGTTTCATGGGTTCGCCCACCAGCGTGGTGATCATCTGCATCCCCGTCTCGGTCTGCCACCAGGTGTCCAGCACCGGACAGGCGGATTTGCCGATGACCCGGTAGTACCACTCGAAAGCCTCGGGGTTGAGCGGTTCGCCCACCGAACCGATGATGCGCAGCGAGTCCATATTGGCGCGCTCAGGCCATTCCTCTCCGAACTTCATGAACATGCGGATGGCGGTGGGGGCAGTGTAGAAGACAGTCACCCCGAAATCCTCGATGATGCGCCACCACACCCCGGGGTCGGGGTAGTCGGGCACCGTCTCGGTGATGAGTACCGTGGCACCTGCGGCGAGGGGGCCGTAGACGATGTAACTGTGGCCGGTGATCCAGCCGGGATCGGCGGTGCACCAGTGGACGTCGTTTTCCTTCAGGTCGAAGATGTACTTCGTGGTGTAGTAGGTGCCTACCATGTAGCCTGCGCAGGTGTGCACGATGCCCTTCGGCGGGCCGGTGGTGCCGCTTGTGTAGAGGATGAAGAGCGGGTCCTCCGCATCCATCACCGCCGGTTCGCAGACCTTATCGCTGTCCCTCATGATCTCGTAAAAATCGACCTCCATCTCCGAGTAGAGCTCCAGCTGGGGGCTGGCGCGCCGCAGGACGACGATGCGCTCCACACTGGGAGCGTTGACCACCGCTTCGTCCACGATGGTCTTGAGGGCCACCCGTTTGCCCCGCCGGTAGCCGACATCGGCGGTGATCACGATTTTGGCGTTCGCGTCCCTGATGCGTGCATTGAGGGCGGATGCCCCGAACCCGCCGTAGACGACCGTGTGCACCGCCCCGATGCGGGCGCAGGCCAGGATGGCGACGATATGCTCGGGCACGAGCGGCATGTAGATGCAGACCGCATCGCCCCTCCCCACGCCCATGCCCTTGAGGGCGCTGGCAA
>DSDF01000090.1 GCA_011048835.1 Methanoculleus sp.
AAAGCCGCCCTCTACATGGTCTACGGGCCGATGACCACCCTCACCCTGACGGTGGGCGAGGGGGTGGCAATCTTTGCGATGAACGAGCAGAACGAGTACCTCCTCCTCGACGGTGACGTCAGAATGCCGGAAGGCAATCTCTATGCAAGCGGCGGGCTGAAAAAGGACTGGACGGACAGGCATGCGCGGTTCATCGACACGGTCGAAGAGAGGGGATTCAAGCTCCGGTATTCAGGGTCATTCGTGGCGGATTTCCACCAGATCCTGAAATACGGCGGATTTTACTGCTACCCCGCACTCAAGGGAAAACCGGAGGGGAAACTCAGGCTGCTGTTCGAGGCGTACCCCATCGGATTCATCGCCGCACAGGCGGGCGGGGCGATCAGCGACGGCGCACGGAACCTGCTCGATGTGGAGCCGGCATCGCTGCACCAGAAAACTCCCATCTACGTGGGAAGCAGCGGCGTCATCGGACTGATGGAGGGCATCCTCTCCGGATAGCGCAGTGATGCTATGGCAGATGTAACCATCTCAGTCATCAAGGGCAGCGTCGGGGGGCTTGTGGGCACCTCGCGCGTCCATCCCGAACTTCTTGAGAAGGCGTCGCGGATGCTGAAGAACGCCGAGGGCGATCTGCTGATCGATTCGTTCGTTGCGCATGCGGGCGATGAACTCGAACTCATCATGACGCATAGAAACGGCATCGAGGACCCCGAGATCCACGGCCTTGCCTGGAGCGTGTTTCTCGAATGCACCGAGATCGCACAAAACCTCCGCCTCTTCGGGGCGGGCCATGACATCGTCTCCGGCGCATTCGACGACACCGCCAAAGACACGGTGCCGGGATGCGCCGAGATGGAGTTTGAGGAGCGGGAGAGCGAGCCCGTCCTCATCTTCATGGCGGATAAAATCCGCCCGGGAGCGTGGAACTACTATCTCTACAGGATGTTTGCGGATCCTTTCAATACTCCCGGCCTGGTGCTTGACCCCGCCCTGGCGGGCGGATTTTCCTTCGAGGTGCACGATAGTGCCGACGGCCGGGCCATCACCCTCGCCACGCCGTCCGAGAGCTATGCCCTTCTCGCCTATATCGGGGCGCCCTCCCGCTACGTCGTGCGCAGAGTACGGCGCCGGGAAGGGGGTGAGGAGATCGCCGCGGTCACCAGCGATCAGCGCCCCGACAGTACCGGCGGCCGGCGCTTCGGGAAGGACGATCCGGTGATGATCGTACGGGCCCAGAACGGGTTTCCGGCAACCGGCGAACTCCTCGAGCCGTTTGCCTCGCCCGCCATCGTTGCGGGATGGATGCGCAATTCCCACCACGGTCCGCTCATACCCATCGCCCTGTACGACGCGAACTGCACGAGGTTCGACGGCCCCCCGAGAGTGGCCTGCCTGGGCTTTCAGGTCGCAAACGGGCGACTCGTCGGCCCTGTGGATATGTTCGACGACCCCGGATTTGACCGCGCGCGTGCCCGCTGTCACGAGATCGCCGATATACTGCGGGTGCAGGGGCCTTTCGAACCCCACCGCCTTCCTCTTGCGGACCTGGATTTTGCCGCGCTGGCCCATATCGAGGAGGAGTTCGGGGACAGGTGGAGGCCCCTTCTCCGGTGAAATGCCGCCGGGTGTGTGGCCCGGGACCTGCGCGTCGCTCGGGCCATCCCCGGACACGGCGGCACACTACCTCCCGTCCGGCAGACACCCCGAACACGGCCGAAATCGGGCGTTTGCCGGGCGAGGGGAACCATTATGTAGATTCGATCACTATCTAAAGGCAGATGGTAAATAGCATCGTATTGCCCATAAAAAAAGTATTTGCGCTTGTTGATTCCAAAATTATCGTCGAAATAAAGGACGACGGCCGCAAACTGCAGGGGCGTCTCGTCGCGGTGGACGAACATCTCAACATCCACATGGACCAGACGATCGAGCTTGCCGGTGACCAGCGCGGCAGGAATCTCGGCAACGTGGTGATACGCGGGAGCAATATACTGGCAATCGCACCGGCAGTCTGAGGACCTATGCCAGATATCATTGAGGAGGCATTCAAGGCTATCCAGTCGCATCCCGAAGGAGTGCTGCAGAGCGAGCTCTGGAAAATCCTGGCTATCGACAGCCGGAAGTGCTCGCGGGTCGTCAAAAAGCTCCTGGATGCGGACCTTATCGAGCGCATCGAATACCGCGATGAAGGGATAAAAACCTACAAACTGCGTGCAAAAAAACGTTCCGTCGACCCGTCGCTCCTCCTTGCAGGCGAGGACCTGATCCCCTGCATCGGCTGTGAAGAGGAATGCCAGCCCGAGGAGTGCCCCTCGCTCATGGACTGGATGTACCAGATGGCGATCGAAGAGATCGGTGAATAATTCTCATCCGGGATTTCGAAATCTTCATTGCGTGGCACCTGCCAACACCTTTTTTGTTTGTCACCACATGCGGCACGCGATTCCGGCACCAGCAATCTGGTCGCAACGCTTCTGCTCGTTGCGATCGTGATGATGCTTGCATTGCTCGTACTGCTCCTCTTCAAGCTGCCGGTTCTGACTTGGGGCGATCCCGGGCCCCCGGCGATGTTCAGGATCGTAGGAATATCCCACTCCGATCGGCCCGAGGGGGCCGAACCCAACTACGACAGCCGCATCGTGCTCGTGCATGCAGGCGATACCCCGTTTGAAAACGATCTCCTCGCCGCCGAGATCTACGTCGACGGCCGCCTCCAGAACTGCCGGATCACCACCTTCAACGGGCACCTCTTTATCACTACCGTCCATCTCGGCGTACAGACGCTCTCGGGATCGGGCTGCCAGACCAATCTCTGGCGCCCGGGAGAAAAGATCGCCCTCGATCTCTCCGACGGAACGATCCATCCCGGCGACCGCGTGCGGGTGGACATCATCTATACGCCGGACGATGCGGTCATTTCCCGGGATTCCTGCACCGCATGACCGAAAAGCGCATGGCGGATCCCTCACGCACCCTGCAGCAGGCCCGGCGCGGGGCCGCACCATGGCATCATCCTTTTTCCCTCATCAGGGCCAACCTCCCCCGTGCATGCCCCCGTCCCTCAGCCCCCGCCGGCACCAGGCGGCCCTCAGGGCACAGGAGCGGCTCCGCGGCCGCTGCATCCCGCACCGCACGCTTGCGCCGGAAGCTATCCATTCGCTGGCGGGAGCGGATGTCTCCTATACCGCTTCCCGCGCCTGCGCCGCAGTGGTGGTGGCATCCTTCCCCGATCTCGCACCCATCGAATGCGCCACGGCGGTGACAACAATCCGTTTTCCCTATGCGCCGGGATTCTTTGCATTCAGGGAAGCGCCGGCCCTCCTCAAGGCGTTTCATTCGCTGACAACGCGTCCCGACATCGCCATGCTCAACGGCCACGGCTATGCCCACCCCCGCAGGATCGGTCTTGCCAGCCATATCGGCGTGCTGCTCGACCTCCCCACCGTCGGGGTGGCCGGGCGTCCCCTCGTGGGCACCTTCCGCGAGCCGGGCCCGGAGCCGGGGGCGACGGAACCGCTGGTATTCGAGGGGGAACAGATCGGGCTGGCACTGCGCACCCGGACCGCAAGCAGGCCGATCATCCTCTCGGCGGGGCACCGGACCGACCTTGCTCTCGCAGAGGCGGTCGTGCGCGCGACACTGAGGGGTGGCCGCATGCCCCTGCCCCTCCTCGAGGCGCACCGGTGCGC
>DSDF01000012.1 GCA_011048835.1 Methanoculleus sp.
CTACAACAAGAACCTGGTGATGCCCGCTGAACAGGTGGCTGCGGAGCAGACGCCGTCCACCACCGCTACGGAGGCGCCGCTCGGCACCCTCACCGTCGTGAGTGCTCTTGCCGGCGCCGCACTGCTTTTTTGGGGCAGGCGGACCTGATCGTTCCCTCTTTTTTCATTCCTCCCCGACGCGAAGAACCACCACGCTGTTGTTGACCGGCGGATCGGGGTGCACTCGGGCGATCTCCCGGAGGTTCGTCGGAAATTCCCGCGGCATCCAGTACTCGAAGAGGCGGCGCAGCCCCTTTTTGTAGCAGCGGTAGGAGATCAGCGTCCCCGGCGGGAGCACCGCGGCGAGGTGGGCGAAGATCTCCTCCTTGGCAAGCGCCTGGGCCGCCACCATCACCATTCTGCAAGGCTCATGGAGGGGAAAACTCCAGTGGTCGCCGCGGCGGATGGCAATCCCCGCCGCGCAGGAGAGGTGCGCCACGACGCACCGCCCGGTCATGGCGCGTTCCTCCACGCAGTCAAGCCCGATACCGCGGACGCCGTGGCGGTTCCAGAGCACGATGAGGCTCAGGGGCAGCGGCCCGCTCCCCAGGAACGCCACCCGGTCGCCGGGGGAGAGGCAGGCGGCTTCCGCCTCCATCCTCCCGAGAACCACATAGTTCCGGTAGAAGTGGTACTGCTCCAGCACCGCCCACGGGTCGTCGCTCGCCAGGATCCTGCGGGCATGCTCGATTTCGAGGCGGAGCCCGAAGGTCGTCCGCAGGCGCACGATGGCCTCGTGCGCCCGCACCACGCCGGCATCGGCCATCAGCGCATCGACCACCGCCTCGGGGACGGGCGTTGCGGCGAGCCGGTCGAGCGCCCGGAACGGGGGGAGCAGCTGCTCGGCGGGCCCGGTGAGGATCTCCTCCTCGGTGAATCCGGCAATCTCATCGTGAATGGCGCCGAGGGTGGCGCGCACCCGCTCGAAGGTCTCCACGGTCATGGCACCCGCTCCAAAACGAGGGTAGTGTTGTTCACCCGTTCCACCGGCGGAATGATGGCCATGCAGCGAAACTCCCGGAAATTATGCTCCGCCAGCGGGGCGTAGAGGACGGCGCGCATCCCGGTGTAGGTGCGTACGGCGACCGGCGGATGATCGCCCCGTTCGTCGATGATCCCAGCGAGGGTCGCGAATATCCTCTGTTTCGGCTCCGCCAGCGCGGCGACCAGCACGGCGTCCCACTCCGCATCGCCGAGGGCCCGTTCATCGCCGTGCACGATGCGGATACGGTCGTCGAGCCCCAGGCAGTCCAGCACCCGCTGCGATGCCGCCACCGCATCCCCGTCGATATCGATGCCGGTACACCGGCAGGAGACGAGGGAACTGAAGAGGATGAGGGAGATGGGAAGCGAGCCGCTTCCCACGAACGCGATCCTGCTCCCCTCGCCCCACCCCCAGCGCCCGCATCTCCCGGGAGACGAGGCGGAGGTAGCGGTCGTAGAGAGGGTAGGAGCGGAGGGCGTCCCGGGGATGGGGGGACGCGCAGATCTCACGGGCCATATGCTGTTCATGGAGGCAGAAGAACCGGGAGTAGTAGTCCCGGACCGCCGGGAGGACATCGCAGATCGCCGGCGTCTGGAAAAAGGCCTCGGCGAGGCGATCGGAGACCTCGAGGTGGGCGATGTCGTCCAGCTCCTCGAACAGCGCAAAGAGGCGTTCGTGGGAGAACGATTCGAGATCCGACGTCGCAAGGCCGCGGATCTGCCCCGAGAAATGCACGATGTGCCGCCGGATGCTCTGGAAACTCCGCCGGCAGTCGAGGCAGCACCCCGCGAGCTCCTTCTCGATATCGTGGCTGTGGTATGCATCGTCCATGGCTTCCTCGCCCTGCCCGGGGACAGGTGAAGGCCCCCGCACCGTTTTCCCGAAACGGCGGGGGAGGTACAGTAGTATAATTACCAGTTCTGTTTTGAAAATGTATAAAAATATTTGGAAAGTGTACTACTGTAATGAACGCCCGGCTCAAACACCAGATCGCGGCGTACTGGAATACACGCTGCCGGAGCTACTCGAATGGAACGGGGGGATTCGGCCCCGAAGAACGGGCGGTGTGGTGGGACGAACTCACGATCATCGTTACCGGCGACACGCACTTACGCGTTCTCGACACCGGGACGGGGCTCGGGTTTCTGGCGCTGCTCTTTGCGGAGCAGGGGCACCAGGTCACCGGCCTGGACATCGCCCCCGGGATGCTGCGGGGCGCCTGCCGCAACGCGGACGACCTCGGGGTTTCGACAGCCTTCGTTTGCGGTGACGCGGAGCACCTCCCGTTCAAAGCGCATACCTTCGATCTCGTGATCAGCAAGTATCTCCTCTGGACCCTCCCCTCGCCCGATCGGGTTCTTGAGTCTTGAGGAATGGAAACGCATCGTGAAGCCCGGCGGCCGCATCATCGCCATCGAAGGGCTGTGGTTTTCGCCCTCGCCCTCCCATGCCGCACGCAGGGCGGTCGCGGGGCTCATCAGGAGGGGTGCGGAAGGCACAAAACCGGCAGGGTTTTTTCGGCAGTACCGGGAGGTGATGGGCCATCTTCCGCTCTTTGCCCAGCCGGACACGGGAATGGTCCTGCAGCTCTTCCATGACGCCGGCCTGGACGGCGTCGATCTGGTGCCGCTCACCGGGGTGCACCGGTACCAGCAGAAGACCGCCCCCCCTCTCCCACGCCGTCGAGTACCCCGATCCCCCCTTCCTGGTCGCCGGTACCAGCAGGGGGTGAGAGAACACAATGACAGCCGTCCCGCATGAACAGCCCCTGATCTCCGGGACCGCCGGCATCTGCTGCCCCCAGTGCGGCAGCAGCGAGGTCTTCTATGAATCGGGCCTGTACGGCGGGAGGATGTACCGCTGCAAACAGTGCGGGTATCGCGGCGCACTGGTCATCGCGTGGGACGGGGGTGCCGCCCGGCCCGATCCTGCGCCTGCGCCCGGGGCCACGGACGGCACCGAGACGCCCGTTTCCCGCGTTCCGCTCTGGGTGAAGGCCCTTGCGCTCCTCTTCCTGCTCTATCTCCTGTTCATCAGGCTTTGATTACGGGAATGAGCACTCGCTCCTGCACGGACCGCCGCATCTTGCCGGCCCGGGAGAAGCCCGCCATTCGTGCGCGGGAAATGCGGTGCTTGGGCCGGCAGGATCCTGCATCGCGCCCCCGCCGTCCTTCGATGCGCCATTAGTAGCATAAATAATAAATTATGTAGTAAATAGTAAAAAATATAAAAAACTTTTTATGTAAAGGGAGAGAGTACGAGCGCCGGCAGCACACCGGCATCCTTTCCACGGCGGGGGACATCCGGCGGTATGTCGCACGGGCATCCGCCGGCACCCGCAGGTTTTCGGTTCCCGGTGTGATGCGGACGTTACCAGACCAGAAGGAGATGATCGACGATGCAAAGAACGATTGATATCGACGGAACGGAGATTGTACTGGACACCGAGCTCGATCAATGGCTGTACCTCGCCCCCAGACCGGAGTCGGAGGACGAGCAACGGTATGAGCGCGGCAGGGACCTGTTTGTGAACGAGCGTCTCGGCGGGCAGGACATCTACTATATCCACCGGTGGACAATGGATCCGGATGAGGACGAGACCATCCATCTCATCACCCGCACCGCCGCCGAGC
>DSDF01000004.1 GCA_011048835.1 Methanoculleus sp.
CGGAGGAGGTGCGCACCTCCTCCGCGACGGCGCGTGCAAACGCACGGGCATACGCACGGGAGACGTCCTTGTACTCGCGGATGCGCGCTTCGAGGCGGTCGACGATCTCCTCGTCGGTCGCCCCCGCCGCCCGGTGCCGCCGTGCAAATTCCTCTACGTCCATAGGTACAGGAATCTTTGGCGGCGGCGGGCATAAATCACCCGCCCGGGCGGTCCGGGAAACTTTCAAACCCGGGCAGTGCCTACAGTTCAGGCATGGAAGCCCCCGCGATGCCCTTCGCCTGCACCGTCGCCGGATCGGATTCCGGCGGCGGCGCCGGGATCCAGGCGGACCTGAAGACCTTCGCCGCCCTTGGGGTCTGGGGGTGCTCGGCGGTGACCGCCGTCACCGCCCAGAACACGAAGGGGGTGGCCGGGAGCTGGACGCTGTCCCCGGCGGCGGTGCGGGCGCAGATGGACGCGGTGATCGACGATTTCCCCATCGCCGCGTGGAAGACGGGGATGCTCGCGAACGCGGCGATCATCGGCGCCGTCGCCGAGACCCTCCCCCGCGATGCGCCGCTGGTGCTCGACCCGGTGATGGTCTCGACGAGCGGGCACGCCCTGCTCGAGGAGGGGGCGGTCGCCGATCTCGTCGAGGTGCTCGTCCCCCGGGCGGCGGTGGTCACCCCCAACCTGCGGGAGGCGGAGATTTTGAGCGGGATCACCCCGCTCGCCGACACCCGGGCGATGGTCGCGGCGGCGGAGGCGATCGCCGCCCTCGGGGCGCAATCGGTGGTGGTCAAGGGGGGCCACCTCGAGGGGAAGGCCGTCGACGTGTTCGTGCAGGACGGCGAGCCGCTTTACCTCGTGGGCGAGCGGCTGCCCTTCGACGTGCACGGGTCGGGGTGCTCGTTCGCGGCGGCCATCGTCGCGTTCCTCGCCCGGGGGCTGGATACGGGCGCCGCGGTGCGGGAGGCGAAGGAGTTTATCGGGGCGGCCCTTGCAGGCGCGGCGGTGAGCGGCAGCGGGGTGCGGATGGCGCACCCGGGGGCGTGGCAGGAGCGCCGCCCTTCGGGCCCGCCGTGCGGTGCGAAAAGGCAGGTTTAAGTGCTGTTCCCCCGAAATCTCCCTGTCTACTCACGGTGGGGCCATGGACGAGATCGACGGGGCGATTCTGGACGAACTGCAGCGGGACGGCAGGATGTCCATGGCGGAGCTGGGCACGAAGCTCGGCGTCGCCCCCTCCACCGCGTTCAAGCGCATCGAGAAGCTGAAGAAGCAGGGGATCATCGAGAAGTTCACCATCGCCATCAACCCCAGCTATTTTGAGCACAGCCTGGTCACCTTCCTCACCATCCGGGCCGACCCGGAGGAGAAGGAGGCGGTCGCCGCCTTCCTCTCGGACCTCTACCTGATCTCGGAGGTGTACGAGACGCTGGAGCCCTGCGATTTTATCGCCAAGGCGCGGGTGCAGACGATCACCCAGCTGAAGATGGAGATCCTGATCCCGCTGAGCGAGCTTGCCGGGGTGCGCGAGATCCGGCCCTTTATCACCGTCAAACGCTACAAGGAGCAATTTTAGGGGAATATCATGGTACTGGAAACGAATTTCGCACTCATCCAGCAGGTGCTGGCCCTCATCACCCTCTTTCTCGGGGGGGCGCTGATCATCTTCATCTACGACGCCTACCGGGTGGTCCGGCAGCCCACGCTGCTGTACTTCACGGCGGGGCTGTTTCTGCTGGTGGTGGGCATCGTGATCCCGGATATCGCCGCCCTCGCCGATCCTGCGGCGGCGCTCACCTACTGGTCGGCGGTCATCTCCCGGATCCTGGCGATCCTCGGTATCGGCGTGATGAACTTCGCAGTGTTGCGAGGGTAGCGATGCGTGCCGGCGGATCGTTTGCACGGGACTGGCAGCTGATCAAGCTCGCCCGCACATGGCAGCCCCACGACCTTGCGGGGGCGATCCTGGAGCGCCTGGTCGAGCACCGCAACCCCCTGGTGATGGTCGAGATCGGCAAGGCCGCCCGGGCGCTGGGGGCCGAGGAAGGACGGCAGTTCCGCGAGCGGATGCCGGCGGGCATGGACGCGGTGAGCGTGCTGGAGAGCCTCTTTCTGATGGGGGGGATCTGGTGCGAGGCGGTCCGCGGCGATGCCGGGGCTCTGCTGCGGATCAAAAAGGAGACCGGCACCTTCCTCGCCGGCGGCGCCCAGCAGCGGGCCGTCGCCATCCCCTTCCTCTCCGGCGTCATCGAGGCCGTGGCCCCCGGCGCACAGGTGCGGGAGGCGGGCGACCTGCTGGAGGTGCGGGTGCAGGACGAGGCCCGGTAAGCACCCCGCCCACCACACCCGCGGGGCCGTCGCATGGCCGCCCGCAAGCCCCCCCCGCAGCCACCGCCGGGATCTCCGCGGGCCCGCGATGAACCCTCCGGCGGCCCGCCGCCTCCCGCAGGGCCCCGGGGGATACTGCCGGCCCGCACGACCCCCACGGGCGGCCCCGGATCACCTCGCCGCTCCCGCGGGCCCTCCCTACCACCCCCCCGCACATCCCGCTCCCGCGAGCATCTCACATATGAAGGTGCGGAATGTGGCTAACCATTATCGATAATCATATCAGTTTATCACAGGGCATAATCCATAAAACAAGTATAAAAAGATTCGCTCACTATCACAATATAATACCCGGAGAATAGAGAGGGGAACACGAAATATTGTTTTATAATTCCGGTGGATAGAAAAAATATTTCCCATATCCCATGAATTCAATCAACAACATTTCCATCCCGCACCGCTTCACAACCCTTAAATACCACAAATAAAACCGTTACTATGCAAGTCATTGCAGCCGGGGCCCCAGCGAGGACGCCGGTTTGAGGTGAACACACATGAATTTCCATGAAAACGAAGAGGCAGTTTCACCGGTTATCGGTGTCATCCTGATGGTGGCAATCACCGTCATCCTCGCCGCAGTCATTGCGGTGTTTGTCTTCGGCATGGCCGGAGATGTACAGTCGACGAAGAGCGTGGCAGCGACCGCCAAAGTCTCGACCAACGCTGCTGGCGATCCCGTCCTTGTGGTAACCTACCAAGGCGGACCGGATAATGGAATGGTTGAGGTAGTTCAAGTTAAAGTTGATGACGAGGATGGTGTCATCCACACTTGGACGTCAGTGGTAGAAGGTGATGCAACAGTAACTGAGGTAGGCGATTCAATTTCACTTGCACTGACAGCAGGTGAATTGAATACCTACGTAGTTAAGGCTGATTTCAAAGACGGATCAGAGCAGGTCATCCTTCAGGGTACCATAGACGTTCCTGCATAAGCCTAAACCAATCCATTTTTTTTCCCGATTAATCCCATAATCATGGGACGTTAATTTAAACAAAAGGTAACACGGCTCTGTAGAAATGCTATTTTAAGCCGGAATTAAAAATCGACCGCAAGATCAAAGGTACGGTGGCTCTTTGAATCATGTATGCCTACAAAAACCAAAGAGCCGGTACTTGGATCGACGAAC
>DSDF01000003.1 GCA_011048835.1 Methanoculleus sp.
GCCACCATGGTGGCGTCGAGCGTGCAGATGTCCCGGCGGTCGTGCAGCGAGATGGTGTCGGTCGCCTGCCCGCTGCCGAGCACGCGGATGGGAGTGTCGGTGAACTCGCGCGCCCGGTCCAGCGGCGCCACGATCACCGCCGCCGCACCGTCGGTGATGGGCGAGCAGTCGAAGAGGCGCAGGGGGTCGGCGACCAGCGAGGAGTTGATCACCGTGTCGACGGTGATCTCGCTCCTGAACTGGGCCCGGGGGTTCTTCGCCCCATTGCGGTGGTTCTTGACCGCGACCGCCGCCAGCTGCTCGCGGGTGAGACCGTAGCGGTGCATGTACTCGGTGGCGATCATCGCGTACAGCCCCGGGAAGGTCGCCCCGGCAAATCCTTCCCACTCGCGGTCCGCGGCGCCGGCGAGCGCATCAACGCTCACCCCGGTCCCCACGTCGGTCATCTTCTCCACGCCCGCGGCGACCACGATATCGGCCATGCCGCTCGCCACCGCGGTGACCGCCTGCCGGAAGTCGAGACCGCCGGACGCACACGCCGCCTCGACCCGCGTCGAGGGGATATGGTTGGTGGCGAGGCCGGCGTAGTCGGCGATCAGTGCGCCGACGTGCTCCTGCTCGACAAAACGCCCTGCACTCATGTTGCCGACGAACATCTCGTCGATCTGTTCGCCGGAAAGGCCCGCATCCTCGAGCGCGAGGGCGCCTGCCTCCACGAAGAGGTTGCGGAAGGACGTCTCCCATTTTTCACCGAACGGGGTGCATCCCACTCCGATAACTGCTACTTTTCTCATTATTGCATCACGATCTTTCCCTTGTGCCTGGCGTACTGTGCGTAATCCATGTAGACCGGGTTGGCGAGCAGCTGCTCAACGCTCGGCGCAGCCTCGCGGGCGAACACCCCCGATTCGATGGCATCGGTCACCTCGATATCGAAGGCGTCGCTGCCCGCGCCCGACCCGAACGAGGTGACAAAGATGCGGTCGCCGGGCTCTGCAATGTCGAGCGTTGCGGCGAGACCGATAAGGGACGACCCGCTGTAGGTGTTGCCGAGGCGAGGGACGACCAGCCCGGGTGTGATCTGGTCCCGTGAAAAGCCGAGCATGCCCGCCACGCGCTGGGGGAACTTGGCGTTTGGCTGGTGGAAGACCGCAAACGCGTAGTCGGATGGCTTCGTTCCCATATCCTCGAGCATCTGGAGGGCGGCGCCCTGCACGTGCTTGAAGTAGCCGGGCTCGCCGGTGAACCTGCCGCCGTGGCGGGGGAAGGCCTGCCCCTCGCGGCGCCAGAAATCGGGGGTGTCGGTGGTGAACGAACAGGTGTGGTTGATCTCGGCGATGGGCTCATCGGTCCCGAGGATGAACGCCGCTCCCCCTGCCGCCGCGGTATATTCGAGGGCGTCGCCGGGGGCTCCCTGCGCGACATCCGCGCCGATGGCCATGCCGTAGCGCATCATGCCGCTTTTCACCAGCCCCATGCACGTCTGGACGCCGGCGGTGCCCGCCTTGCAGGCGAACTCGTAGTCTGCGGCGGTCATGTGCGGCGTGGCGCCGATCGCCTCTCCCACAGTACAGGCGGTCGGTTTGACCGCATAGGGGTGCGATTCGCTGCCCACGTAGACGGCCCCAAGGGCTTCGACGTCAATCGGGCGCCGTGCGAGGGCGTTGCGCGCCGCCTCGACGGAGATGGTGATCGTATCCTCGTCGACATCGGGGACCGATTTTTCACGTACGCCCAGTCCGCCGGAGATATCGTCTGCATTCGCTCCCCAGACACGCGCGATCTCTTCGATCCTGATGCGGTAGCGGGGGATGTATACGCCGTATGTTACAATGCCTACCATGGTTTATTCCTCAATACATCCACGATCGCGGTGACGTCCATAACCGTGCACAGCAGCGTGATGCGGTCTCGCTCTGCGAGCCGGGGGACGAGCGGGTGCACGTCCTCTCTGGGAATCCCCTGCAGGATGACGCAGCGGGGCTTGAACGGTGTCACGCGGATCGCCACCATGGGCGATTTTCCGCTGGACACGTTGGTGAAAATCAGCGCCCTCTCCGTGCTCCACCCATAAATCCGGTTGAATTCATTGGACGAAAGCTGGGTGATGGCGTTGAGGCTGTTGATCACCGTATACCCGTAGATCACCTGGTCGATCGAACCGCACAGCACTGCGCACCCGATGGCATCTGCCAGCTCGGTGAGCGGTATCGCCGTCGCATAGTCGTGGATGTCGTAAATTACATCCTCTTCGATTCCGTTGTAGAGGAATGTTGCATACTTCTTGATGTACTTGCCACCGTTCCCTTCGTCAATGGAAAGGATGGTGTCGACAATTTTTCCGACGACTGCAGTCCCGGGGCTTTTCCGCCTGCCACTCTCGTAATCGCTGATGACAGACGGAGAAACCGTAAGGTGCTCCGCCAGAACCCCCTGGGGGATATTGAAATTTATCCGCCACTTTTTCAGGGCCTGGCCCGGGGAATCCGAAAGCGTGATTTCACCTGCCATTTTTTCGGCAAGCTGATTCCGCAGCCCGGATTCCATGCCTACACTGTGGGCCGAGAAATGTTAAATAATTAGCGAAACGTACTTCGACATTTCACGAACTCGGGCATATGGCCGCACTCCAAACTCATTTATAGTATCCATCCCAATTGTGATATACATGGTGGTTGCCGATGATCTGCAATGCCTCAAGGTGATCGCACTGATGGGCGGGTGCAACGAAAAGGTCTGGGTCTCGTCCCAGGCGCTTGCAAAGAAACTGGACACCAGCCCTCAAACTGCTTCAAGGAGACTCATATCTCTGGAAAACCAGCAGATCATCACCCGGGCCATGCGGCCGGACGGCCAGTATGTCGTCGTCACCCGGCGGGGTGAGGAACTCCTCCGGCGCGAATACGCCGATTACCGGCGGATTTTCGAGCCGGAAGGGGGGACATTCGTCCTCGAGGGGGCCGTGATCGACGGGCTCGGCGAGGGGCGCTACTATGTGAGCATTCCGGGCTACCACGATCAGTTCGTGGAAAGACTCGGGTTCGAACCCTATCCCGGCACGCTGAACCTGCAGCTCACCCCGGCGTGTGTTCCGGTCAGGGCCCGGATCGAGGCCCTCGACTGGATCGAGATCGAGGGATTTGTTGCCGATAACCGGACATTCGGCAATGCCCACTGCCTCCCCTGCTCGGTGGAAGGCCATCCCGGGGCGATCGTGATGCCCGGCAGGTCCCATTACCCCGAGGATATTATCGAGATCATCTCGCCGGTTGCCTTGAGAAAAACGCTGACCCTGGAGACAGGGTCAACAGTTGTGGTGGAGATAGCCTATGATTGAGAAAGCCGTTCAGGCATTAAAACGCGGAGATTTTATTCTGCTGTACGATTTTGATGAGAGAGAGGGAGAAACGGATCTCGCAATCCGGTCCGATGCGGTGACCCCGCGCCACATCATGCAGATGCGAAAAGACGCGGGCGGGCTGATCTGCACCGCGGTGCA
>DSDF01000021.1 GCA_011048835.1 Methanoculleus sp.
CAATCTTTCCCCGATTCACGAGGGTGACGCCCGGTCTTGTCGAAGCCGCGCATGATGCGGGGCTTTCCGTCGTCCCGTGGACGCTGAACACTGATGCGGAATTCGCCCGGGCCATGGATCTCGGCGTCGACGGGTTCGCGAGCGACGATCCCTGCAGGGCGAGGGATTTCCTTGCTACCCACACGGCAGCTCATCTCCGCGGCGAATCATTTATGTAATCCCTCGCACGTATGGACGGGTATGCAGGAGATCGTCAACGTCGGGAAGAAAGTCCATGGCGTGGAGGTGCAATACGAGCAAAGTTCACAGATTCTCGCTGAGGATTTCACCTACGGCGAGCTCATCGACCTCCGGATCAATGTGCTCGATCTACTCGATCATCCCGACCGCTACGTGCTCGACATCCACAACCACAGGGTTGTCGAGAAACTCCCCTGATCGCCTGCCGAATTGAGTTCAGGTCCGGTATGCGGCCGCAGGAGCATTCCTGCACGCGAGCCCCGCACAGGGGGGTGCGGGCCGGTCTCCTGTCCGGGCGGAACCATTATGAGATCCGGCCGCGTATGCACCTGCCGCCAGCGGAGGATTCAATGAACATCCCATCCCTGCTCCTCATGGGCGCCATGCTCGCCAGTGCCATTCTCAGCGGCGCCGGGATGATGGACGGGGGTGTCGCCGCCGACGGGGAAGTGAACACCGAGATTCCCGTGATGGGGCCTCTGCAGGAAAATCTCACGTCACCGGAAGCGTTCAGCCGCGACATCGGTGACTGGCATTTCATGATGACCGCCGTCGCACGCTACACCCTGCGCGGAAAACTGGTGGCGAGGGACAATTATTCGGGGTCGTCAACGGACACGCTCTCTCCGGTGGACCTGAGTTTCGCATGGGGAAAGCTCATCGAGGCGCCGTACGAGGATTACATCAGCTATTACAAAGAGCCCCGCCACCTCAATTACCACTACCATTTTCCTGCAGGTTGCCCGGCACTCAATTACTCGTATGTCAACGGCCATAGCAGCAACAATCATTGCATCTTTGCGAATGAATCGGTGCGAGCTGCGGCAGCGGCTGTCGAGATCGGCGATTTTGTCGAGATACGGGGATACCTGGTCGATGTCCGCGGCGTGGATTTTCGGGGTTCGACGTATACATGGAATACCAGCAGATCGAGGGAGGACGAGCGGGAGGGTGCCTGCGAGATCATCTGGGTGGAGGAAGTGGCGCAGCTCTCAGGCGCCGGCATCGTTGAGGATCTGGAGTGCCGGAGAGGGCTGTGAGGAGGCCCCCGGGCCGAAGGAACAGGGGGTTCAGAAGAACCGCCGGGGATCGGTGTCCACGTCGATGATGACCGGGCTGTTGAGGTTGATGGCGTGCTCGACGGCGCCCCCGAGCGCCGACGGCTCCGCAACCCTGATGCCGGTGCCGCCGCACGCCTCTGCATAGGCGGCAAAATCAGGGTTGAACAGGTCCGTGCCGAAGTTCGGGTAGTGCTCCATCATCTGCTCGACCTGGATCATGGCCAGCTGGTCATTGTTGAAGACCACCACGACCATGGGGAGATCATACTTGACCGTGGTGACGAAGTCCGCCATGGCCATCGAAAATCCGCCGTCGCCGGTGATGCACACCACGGTCTTCTCCGGATAGGCCAGTTTCGCGGCGATTGCACCGGGAAGCCCGAACCCCATGGTGCCGAGATAGCCGGACATGGCAAACCGCTGCCGTTTCATGCGGAAATTCCTGCCGAACCACCACTGGATCTCCCCCACGTCGACTGAAATTACGGCATCATCGGGAACGGTCTCCGAGAGCACCTTCATGATGTAGGGCGGGCGGAGGGGAACGGCAGCGGGGTCAGCCTCACTGTCGATGTGCTCCTGCCACTCCCGCTTCATGTTTCCGATTTCGGCGAGGATGCCGCTGTCGTGCCGCGCCCGCAGCTTCGGGACCAGTCTGGGGATCAGGAGCCTGGCATTGCTCCAGAGCGATATCCCCTCCGGATTTTTGCCCAGCTTGATCGGGTCCGTGTCCACCTGCACCATCATGGTGTCGAGAGGCACGTTGGTGAATTTCGAGAACCCGACGCCGAGCGTGATGAGGAGATCCGCCTCGTCGACAAGTTTCCGGGCATGCGGAGGGCCCAGCGACCCGAGAATGCCCGCGTTCCATGCATGGTCGTCGGGGAGCATCCCCTTGGCCCGGAAGGTGGTGACGATGGGCGCCTGCATGGTGCGGGCGAGGGCGACCACCTCCCCCGGGGCATCGAAGGCACCCCACCCGGCAATGATGACGGGGCGCATTGCACGGTTGATGACCTCCGCCGCCCTCTCGATACCGCCGTCGTCCTGCACGATCCCGAATCCCGCCACGCAACTTTCCCTTCTTGATATGGGGGCGTCCAGCGGCTCTTTCTGGATGTCGTTAGGAACGGAGAGCTGGGCGACCCCCCGGTGGATGGCGGCGTATTTGATGGCCTTTGTGAGGAGAAGAACAGCGGTCTTTTTGTCATAGATGGTGTTGTTGAACACGGTGATCGGGCGGAAGAAGGCGTCCTGGTCGATCTCCTGGATGCCTCCCGGCCCCGTATACTGGATCGCAACCTGTCCGTTGAGGGAGAGGACCGGGGCATGATCCTCTTTGGCGTCGTAGAGCCCGGTCGCGAGGTTGGTCGCTCCGGGCCCCGCGATGGTCAGGCAGGCGGCGATCTTCCCGGTAAGCTTATTGTACGCAGACGCGGCCATGGCGGCGTTCTCCTCGTGCCGCACCACGATATACCGCATGTTCTGGTTTTTCCTGAGCGCGTCCACGAGCCCGAGCGAGGAGGTGCCGGGGAGCCCGAACACCAGCGTGATGCCCTGCGCCTCCATCTCGGCGATGAGCACGTCGGAGACGGTCGTAGCCGCTCTGGCGTGGACGAGCTCTTCCTTTTTTACCATGGGAAACGCGCTTTTTTTTGCGCCGCAGACCGGGCAGCGCCATGTCCGGGGGATTTCCGCGAACCGGGTCCCCGGTGGCGTGCCGGTGGCGGGCTCACCCGCCTTCTCGTCGTATTCGTAGCCGCAGACGCTGCACCGCCACTTCATGAACAGGGCGGGGCCGGCCTTCTCCTCGTCGCCGGTGCGGGAAAACGCTGTTTTCTCTGCATTGCAGACCGGACAGCGCCAGTCGCCCGGCAGGCCCTCGAAGGCGGCCCCCGGCGGCGTACCGGTGGCGGGCTCTCCCTGCTCCTCATCGTAGACGTAGCCGCAGACGCTGCACTTCCATTTGCCATCACCAATCACCCCCGGAACCCGGGTCTCTACGCGAAGGAACACCGGGCATAGTATATAAATGCAGCCCGGACACCCGCAAGGCAGCTCCTGAAGCACTCGCCGGGCAAAACGCGACCCTCCCGTCACCCGGAGCCGTCCGGGCACCGTGCACAAGGATTATTGTTCACGGAGGAAAGAATTCAG
>DSDF01000017.1 GCA_011048835.1 Methanoculleus sp.
ATCCCGGAGTACAAGGCATGTGCGGTCAAGGTCGAAAAGATCCAGGAGGCCTGAACAATGGTAGCAAAAGGCGATATGGTATACGCATGGTCCGGCGACGCCGACATCCTCGCAAAGGGTGAGTGCGGCGGCGCAGTCACCACGCTCCTGAAATATGCCCTCGAGTCAGGCATGGTCGACGCCGTCTTTGCCGTCAAGAAAGGGCAGGACATCTACGACGCCGTGCCGACGCTCATCACCGACCCGGCAGAGGTCATCGAGACCGCCGGCTCGCTCCACTGCGGAACGCTGTTGCTCTCCAAGCTCTTCAAGAAATGGCTCAACGGCGCCCGCGACATGAAGATCGCCGTCCCCCTGAAGGGCTGCGACGTGATGGGCATGTACGAGCTGGCAAAGCGCGAGCAGATCAACCTCGACAACGTCATCATGATCGGCCTCAACTGCGGCGGATCTGTCAGCCCGGTCACCGCCCGCAGGATGATCGCCGACAAATTCGGGATCAACCCCGACGATGTCGTCAAGGAGGAGATCGACAAAGGCCAGTTCATCGTCATCACCAAGGACGGCGAGCACAAGGGCATCTCGATCGACGACCTCGAAGAGGAAGGCTACGGCCGCAGGTCCAACTGCCGCCGCTGCAAGATGAAGATCCCGCGCCAGGCAGATCTCGCCTGCGGCAACTGGGGCGTCATCGGCGACAAGGCGGGCAAGGCCACGTTCGTTGAAGTCTGCAGCGAGAAGGGAGCAAACCTGGTGAATGCAGCCGAGAAGGCAGGAGCGCTTGCCACCGAAGCACCCATTCCCAAGGGCATCGAGATCCGCGGCAAGGTCGAGGGTGCCATGCTCAAACTCGGCGACAAATGGCGTGCGAAGGACTTTACCTCCCTCGGCGAGGGCACGGATCGGCTCAAGAAGATCATGGAGGAGACCTCCCGCTGTATCAAGTGCTACCAGTGCATCGAGCAGTGCCCGATCTGCTACTGCGTCGAGTGCAGCACCAAGAAGCCCTATCTCGTGGAGCCCGGCCGCGTTCCGCCGCCCTTCATGTTCCACCTGATCCGGTTCTCCCACATCTCCGACTCCTGTATCAACTGCGGCCAGTGCCAGGAACTCTGCGCCATGGATATTCCCAACGCACTGTTCATGCACGCACTGCAGACTGAGATGGAGAAGATGTTCGGCTTCACGCCGGGGGTCAACATGGACCTGCCCGTCCTTGCGCTCGTCGAAGAGCCGACCGAGCGCAAGCGCCTGGCAGCCACCGGAAGCGACCAGATCTTTGACATCTTCAAAGACTGATCCCACCACCACTCTTTTTTTACCGCTGACCGGGGATGTGCCATGCTCCGGCCCCCCACGCTGCGCGGATCCTTATTGGTGATCGGGTTCCCCGGCAGTAACCCGGGTGTACGCACGGAGGATATCGCTTGAGGTGAGGAAGCCTGCAAGTGTTCCCGGATCGGTGATTCGCACCACCGGGAGGTGATGGATATTATTGTCCATCATCAGGCCCAGGGCTTTTTCAAGCGTGGCATCCGGATCAATCGTCACGAGCTCGCGGGCCATGACATCGCGAACAGAAAGCGCTGGTTTTCCCGATTCCGTGCCGTTCCTTACATCACCAATCGTAATTATCCCGGTCAGCCGGCTGCCTTCGAGAACCGGGAATCCCGTGTGTCCATGCCGGTTGATAATCGAGAGGACGTGCGCACAGGATTCATCAGGCATGAGAGTGATAACGCGATCGGCAGGCACCATGGCATCATCCGCCCGGATCCCCTCAAGCACCTCCACCTGGTATTCACCACGGTGCGCACCGGATTGCGCCTTGGTCATCACCTGTTCCCGAAAGATGGTGGTTGTCCCCGTAAGCACATCTGCGACGGCCACCGCACCCATCGCGGGAATGAAGAGAGAAAAGTTGGCGGTCATTTCGACCACCATGATCAGCACGGAGATGGGGGCGTTTGCAATGCTACCAAACAGGGCAATCATCCCGACAATCACAAAGACGGGCACCGACGACATCGGCACCATCTCCGGCGCAAATAGATGCAGCACCATGCCGACTGCACCGCCGGTTGAACCGCCTATTGCAAGGCCGGGGGCGAACACACCGCCGCTGCCTCCCGATCCGATCGTGAGAGACGTGGTGAGTATCTTTGCGAATGGCAGAACCATGAGGACGGCAAGGGGGAGCATATTGTACATTGCCAGCTGGAGAAATCCGTATCCAGGTCCAAGGCTGCCGAGTCCCACGAGCAGACCTTCATACGAGATCTGCGCCAGCAAGACCACCCCTGCGCCGATGATGAATGCACCGGTAAACGGTTTGAGGTAGCCGGGAAGGGAGAAGCGCGAGAAAACGGATTTGAATACCTTCTGGGTCATGTAAAACGTATGCACATAGAGAACCCCCATCCCCGCGCACACAACGCCCAGAAGGAGAAACAGGGGGATCTGGGGGATGCTCCACGAAATATCACCCAACCCGAAGATGGGATCAAACCCTTCGAACGACGAAAAAATTGCGTACCCGATAATGGATGCAAGAAAGGAAGGGACGAGTGCTTCGGATTCGAAATCCCGCCTGTACAGGATCTCTGCGCCGAGAATCGCACCTCCAAGCGGTGCTTTAAAGATAGTCCCGATACCGGCACCAATGCCGGTGGCAAGGGCTATCCGCCGTTCCCTCGCCGAGAGACCGAGCAGATCCGCAGCGATGGACCCGAAACCCGCCGATATCTGGGCCGTGGGGCCCTCCCGTCCCGCACTCCCCCCGGTGGTCATCGTCAGGATCGAGGTCACCGCCTTCAGCAGCGGGATGCGCCAGCGTACTTTCCCCTCCCCGTGGAATGCACGCACCGCTGCATCGGTGCCGTGCCCTTCTGCCTCAGGGGCAAATCTGTACACCAGCATGCCGGAGGCGAGCGCACCAAGACAGATGATCGGCAGGATTAGCCATATCGAATCGGGAGGCGCCCATGTGGCAATTTCAGCCATGCTCTGTCCTTCGTCAGGATAGACATAGCCAAGCAGATTTCCCATGAAGAATCTGGTTCCGAATTTCAAACCTTCATAAAACAGGACGGCCCCGAAACCGGAGATAATACCGACTACAACAGCAATGACAACCACGCGATGAAAGGAAACGGTATTATCGTGCATGTAAGCAACCTTATTAAATTTCTCACTATCGTTAATTAGTATACCGTTCCTTGTCGGGGCTCGCAAAGAGCATTTCACCAGTGTTGAGACGTTTGCCGGGAGGGGGAATGGCGCGCCCTGCCGCCCGGGGCCCGGGGGTCGCGACGCTCGCCACCACACCCTGACCAAACAGCCCCCCCCTGCCATGG
>DSDF01000026.1 GCA_011048835.1 Methanoculleus sp.
CATTCAGGCGCTCCCCCCCTCCACCCATCTCGTGCAGGTCACGGGCGGGGAGCGGACGGAGTCGCTGGGCAAGGTGGCCGCCCGCTACAATATCAGCTTCAACAAATTCGATCCCTTCGCCGAGGCGCGCACCATCGCCCGGGTGGCCTTTCTCGGCAGCGGCGCCGAGGTGATTGCTTTTGAGAATTCCAGCGATATCGTGGTCAGCAGGCACCGCTCCATCGGGAAAGGGGGGTGGAGCCAGAACCGCTACGTGCGCAAGATCCACGGCGCCGTCCAGCAGCACGCCCGCGAGATCGAGGCGCACCTGCAGAATGCCGGGCTGAAGTACGAGAAGAAGGAGTCGCCCGCCTTCGGCGGGCTGAGCAGGGCGCACTTTCACGTGCACGCCTCGCGGGACATGGTGCCGGTTGCCGCATTCCGGGGAAGCGACGTGCAGGTGCGCATTTCGGGGAGGAAACTCGATCGCATCCGGTTCAAGCCCCTGCGGGGACGCCCCCGCTACCTGATCGTGGGGATCGATCCGGGCACGACCATCGGGATCGCCGCCGTGGACCTCGACGGGATGCTCCTCCACCTCACCAGCTCCCGCCAGATGACCATGTCCGATGTCATCGAGGAGCTCTTCCGCATCGGCAAACCGCTCATCATCGCTTCCGACGTGCACCAGATGCCCTCTTCGGTGGAAAAGATCCGCCGGGCCTTCAATGCCATCCCCTACACCCCCCGCCAGGACCGCAGCGTGGAGGAGAAGTGGGAGATCACGAGCGGGTACGCCTGCTCCAACGACCACGAGCGGGATGCCCTCTCGGCGGCCCTCGATGCCTACCGGTCCTACAAGAACAAATTCCAGAATATAGCCAAACGCGCTCCCCCGGGTGTCGATCTCGACGAGCTGCGTGCCGGCGTGGTGCGGGGCCGCTCGATCGAGCAGGTCGTGGCCGAGATGACGGCCGAGGCGCCCCCGGAGGCAGAGGAGGAAGAGGAGCGCGAGGAGCCGACGCCCCGCGATGAGCGGCTGATGCAGCTGGAGGGAATGGTCAAGCGCCTGCGCGCCTATGTCGACGAGCTGCAGGGCGAGCTGAAAGATCGGGACGTGGAAATCGTCCGCCTCGGTGCGCTGGTGGAGAGCGAGCGCTCCGCAAAGTCCCTCAAGGTCAAAAGGGACACCGAGATCACCAAACTGGAGGGCGCCGTCAAAAACCTCAAACAGCGCCTGCGGAAAGAGGAGAAGAGCCGGAAAAAGCTCACGCGGCAGATAGAACGGCTCAAGCGGTTTGCCGACCTGCAGATGAACGGCGACCACGTCCCCCTCAAGGTGCTCGAGGCGCCGACCCGGGACGCGGTGCGGGCCCTCGAGGACGACCTGGGGATCGGCGAAGGCGACCTCCTGTATGCCCCGCGTACCGACGGGTGGGGCATGAGCGTGGTGCACCACCTCTGCAATGCCCGGATCCGGGCCCTCATCGTCGGCGATACCCCTGATGACCGGCTGGTCGCCGCGTTCCGGGAGTGCGGGGTGCCCCTCCTCTCCAGGGAGGGCCTGGCGGTCACCCTGCGGGGCCGGACGGGTACGGTGGCCGGAGCCGCCCTCGATGCGGCCCTTGGTGCGTGGGACCAGGCGCAGGAGGAGTACGCCCGCCACAAAAAGACGGAGATGCTGGAGTCCATCTTCCGGGAGTACCGCAGCGAGCGGCAGAAAGAGGTGCGGCGGCATGGATGAGCGGGCGCTCATCGGCCGCGTGGGCGAGATCATCGGCCCCGATGCGGTTGCCGACGACTGTGCGGTGGTCCCCCTCGACGGCGATGTGCTGGTGCTCTCCACCGACATGCTGCACGAGGCGGCGGATTTTCCGCGGGGCATGACCGACTGGCAGATCGGGTGGATGGCGGCGGCGGTCACGCTCTCCGATATCGCCGCCATGGGGGCGCGGCCGGTGGCTGTGCTGCTCGCGGTGGGCCTCGACCGGTGGGAGCGCCTTGAGGGGATCACGGAAGGCGCGGCGGCCTGCACCGCGAGGTTCGGGTGCGAGCTTGCGGGCGGCGACACCGATGCCCACGCCGAGCTCACGGTGGTGAGCAGCGGGGTCGGCCGCGTGCGCCGCGAGCGGCTGGTCCGGCGGACGGGGTCTGCGCCCGGCGACCTGGTCTGCATCACCGGCACCCCCGGGTGCGCACAGGCGGGGCTCGCCGGGTTTTTGCAGCACCAGGGCGCTCTCCTCGAACCCCAACCCGAAGTGGCGGCGGGCCAGCGGCTCGGGGAGGCGGGTGCCACGGCCATGATGGATGTCTCTGACGGGCTGGTCATCTCCCTCTACGATCTTCTTGCGGTCAATGCATGTGGCTATGCCATCGATTCGGACCGCGTCCCGCTGCCCGGCGGTGTCCCCGCCGACGAGGCGCGTGAGTACGCCCTCTACGGGGGCGGGGACTTCGGGCTGCTCTTCACCATATCGCCGGAGCGTTTTCCGGTGGCGGGGGTAAAGGCAACCGCGATCGGCAGGGCCATCCCCGAACGCCGCGTGCTCGTCGACGGCGAGGTGGCGGATGCGGGCGGGTACCAGCACCGCTGGAGCGTGAAGTGACGTGCAGTCCTCGCATGGTGCTCGTGGATGGTGAGGTGATTCCCTTTCGTATGCTCGCGGCAGTCCCGGTGCTTATGAATCAATTTGCGAAAAACGGCAATTTCCGGTAAAAAATGGTATGATCGCAAGAGATATGGAATGCCGTATAAACGATAATTAATTATATATATAATAAAGTAATATAAAAAATCGGCCCATATGATCAGCAGTGATGATTGACAATGGATGCGGCGCTCCGTGTTCAAGGTACCCTCCAGGGTCTCATGGAACTCCCCGTGTGCGCAACATGGACGGATCGGGGAACCCGGGCGCAATTCCCTGATCCCGATCACGGAACACTGCATACGTGGTCATACTGGGTCACCAATAATGGCGGATGGCGGAAATCGAAGGAAGTGTTCCCGACACAGGAACACTCCGGGAATATCGGCGGCCTTTCTCAGAAAAATCTGAGATCGGCACTTTGTCAAAACGGCACCGCCCGGCGGACCAACACTCCCCCTGCTCCATGCACCGGCTGAACACCCCCATCAGTCCGGCAGCATCCCGGGTTCTTTTCTTGGTCCGCCGGGCCCTTCCCGTACCCGCATCCCGCTACCATGCACGCGGCCTTTCTTGTATGGACCGAAGGGGCCATCGCCCCCGATCGTTACCCCGGGCGACCTTCGGCCGCCGCGTCGCGGTTGAAGAGC
>DSDF01000126.1 GCA_011048835.1 Methanoculleus sp.
GACGTGCTCGGCGAGGTCGGTGGGGGCGAGGTCGAAGTAGCCGCCGGTGTCCTGGAATTCCGTGGTCGGCTTGCCGTCGACCATCTTGAAGAGGAAGAACTCCAGCTCCGGGCCGGTGTTGAACTCGAACCCCAGCTGCGCCGCCTCGTTCATGGCGCGTTTGAGGACGTAACGCGGGTCTCCTTCGAAGTGGCGCCCGTCCGGCCTGTGTACATCGCAGATAAACCGGGCCACCCGTGATGCCGGCGACGACCAGGGGAGGATGCTGTAGGTCGAGAGATCGGGCCTGAGGGCCATGTCGGATTCCTCGATGCGGGCGAACCCCTCGATGGAGGAGCCGTCAAAGGAGATGCCTTCGGTGAGCGCTTTTTCGGCCTGTTTCGTCGGGATGGCGACGTTTTTTGGCTGGCCCTGGATGTCGGAGAACTGGAGGCGGATAAATTTGGGCCCGTCCGTCTCGATCCTCTGCAGTGTCCGTGTGATGGCATCGGATTTCATACTGGATGATTACTTCATCAAGTGAGCATTTAATAGTACTATATCCGGCGTTGGCCCCGCACCGCAGAAGAGCGCCGGGTCCATCTGCCGCCCGGCTGCGATACCGCATGCTCGCGCAAAGTGCCTGTCGAAGCAATCGCTGCAGGACAGAAGTGCCGGGGGCCGGGGAGCCTTCCCGGCACGTATCAAGAGGAGAGAACCCCGTTCCCGGGGAATCTCGGATGTCGTCGTGTCATGCATGGTCGGATTCGGTGGTGTGCGGGCACCACCTCCTCTCTGCGATGGGGGCGGCCGGGTGTGCGTCCCGTGCCCCTGCGCATGACCGGTGTGCTCGGATGGCTGTTGCGGCAACCATCGTCATCGCACCCGCAGGGAGCTCAGGTGGTCGTGATATGCTCGTCGCGGACTCTCACCGAGAAGTCCACCGGCAGCACAAATATCCTTCCGTCACCCACCTTCCCCGTCCATGCCGCCTCCCTGATGATATGGACGACACTCTCGGCGAAGGTGTCCTCGACGCCGATTTCGAGTTTGAGCTTGGGGAGGAGGTCGATGGAGACCTTTCCCCCGCGCAGGGTGATGCCCTTCTGTGCACCCCGCCCCCGGATTTCGGTCACGCTCAGGGCGAAGAACCCCTTCTCCACGAGGGCTTCCTTGACCCGGTCAAACCGCTCAGGGCGGATGTAGGCGATGATCATCTTCATTTGCTGTCACCTCATGTCGTTGCCGACTCGCCGTGCAGGGCGAGATCCAGGCCGACGTATTCTTCTTCTTCGCTCACCCGCAGGCCAATGGTCTTATCCACCGCCTTTGCAAGGAGGTAGGTCATGCCGAAGGCGTAGCCCATGGCCACGAAGGCGTCCAGTGCCTGGATGAGGAACTGGTTGACGTTGCCGTAGATCAGCCCGTCCACACCGCCGATTGCGGCGGCAGCGAAGATGCCGGTGGCGAGCGCCCCCCAGAACCCGCCCACGCCGTGGATTGCCCAGGCGTCCAGGCTCTCGTCGAGCCCGCGGTTCGTCCGGAAGAGGAGGGCGCCGTAGCAGAGTATGCCGGCGACGGCGCCGATGGCGATTGCCGCCATGGGGCCGACGAACCCCGCTGCTGGGGTGATGGCCACCAGGCCGGCGATGGCGCCGCTGATCATGCCGATGGATGCCGGGGTGCCCTTGATCCAGGCTGCCGCCAGCCAGGCGAGCGCGCCGGTGGCTGCGGCGATGTTGGTCACCACAAAAGCATTGGCCGCCAGGCCGTCTGCGGCCAGTGCACTGCCGGCGTTGAAGCCGAACCAGCCGAACCAGAGCAGGGCCCCGCCGAGGAGGGTCATGGGGATGTTGTGCGCCTCCATGCTGTACTGGCCGAACCCTGCCCGTTTTCCGATGACGAGGGCGAGTGCCAGCGCCCCGAATCCCGAGCTGATGTGCACGACCGTGCCCCCGGCAAAATCGAGCGCCCCGAGGGATGCAGCCCAGCCTCCGCCCCATGCCCAGTGGGCGAGGGGGTCGTAGACCAGTGTCGTCCACAGTAACCCGAAGACGATAAACGCGCTCAGTTTTATCCGTTCCGCCACCCCTGAGGTGAGGATGGCCAGGGTGAGGCCGGCGAAGACGAGCTGGAAGACCATGAAGAGCAGGTCGGGTATGCCCTCCCCGTCCATTCCCACACCGGCAAGGCCCACGTAGTCGAGGCCGCCGATGAGCCCGGCGATGTCGGGCCCGAAGGCCAGGCTGTAGCCGAACGTGACCCACTGGAGCGTGACGACGGAGAAGGCAATGAATGCCAGTGCCAGCATGGAAATGAAGTTCTTGCGGCGGACCAGGCCGCCGTAGAACAGGCCCACGCCCGGCGTCATCAGCATCACCAGTGCGGTGCAGATCAGGATGAATGCGGTATCCCCGCTGTCCAGAACCATTCTGTGTTCACTCCATTTACAGGAAGGAAGTTGTCTTCTACCCTATATAAATAATGATCAGCAAAAAAATTAGTAGGTGCTGAGATACTGTGCGACCTCCCATGGGTGCACCGCAGTGCGGAAGGCGTCCCACTCCGCTGCGGCGATGAGATCGAGGTTCTCCACCACGTGCGCGCCGAGGGCGGCGCAGAGGACGTCGTCGGCGAGGAGATGCCTGTTCGCGGTGGAGAGGTCGCCCGGAAGGGTCTCGATGCCCATCGCCTCGCTCTCCTCCTGTGTCAGCTTGAAGATGTTGCGGTCGAGACTGGCCGGTGGGTCGATCCGGTTCCGGATCCCATCCATTCCTGCGGCGAGGACGGCAGCGAAGGTCAGGTAGGGGTTGCAGGTGGGGTCCGGGCTCCGGTATTCCACGCGGGTGCTCCTGCCCCGCGGGGCGGGTACGCGGCAGAGTGCGCTGCGGTTGGCGCCGCTCCAGCTGATGTAGACCGGCGCCTCGTAGCCGGGGACCAGGCGCTTGTAGGAGTTGATGGTCGGGTTGGCCACCCGCGTGATCGCCTTCACGTGCGCGAGCAGACCGCCGATGAAGTGGAGCGCCGTCTCGGAGAGCTGCAGGGGAGCCTCCGGGTCATAGAAGGCGTTTTCTCCGTCCCTGAACAGCGAGCAGTTGGTGTGCATGCCGCTGCCGTTGATGCCGTAGATGGGCTTTGCCATGAACGTGGCGTGCAGCCCGTTCATGAGGGCGATGGTCTTGGTGGCAAACTTGAAGGTGATGACGTTGTCGGCCGTGGTGAGGGCGTCGCCGTACTTGAA
>DSDF01000131.1 GCA_011048835.1 Methanoculleus sp.
GGCCCCGAAGGATTCGGCGCTGGGGATCCGGGAGTCGCGCTACGGTATGGGGATGCCGCGGGCGGACAAACGCGGCGATTCGGATCTCTCCGTAAAAAGCCCGCCGAAACCAAAGGACCGGATCATCGACGGGGAGCGGATCGTGATCCACGCCGAGCGCACCCGCTCGCCTGCAGGCATTATCGACGGGGAAATGGTCACGATCACATCGCCGGGCAAAAAGATCCATGAACTGATCCGGGATGACGAGGGCGTGAAATTGAAAGGGTCCTCGACGGGGGTCAGGGACGGGATGCTCGGGCATGCCGAGAAGGCGCTCTCCTCAAAGGGTTCGAAGGCCAAAGAGCCCGAAATTGCCAAACGGCGCCTGAATATTATTTACGAGGCGGAAGACGAGTTTGTTCCCGACACGTCCGATGCGCAGGCGCCGCCCGAGAAAAACGAAGAGGACGAAGATATCATCTTCTGGATACCGTAGGGCTCCTCCATTGGTTCCCGGAGATTCTCTCCATTCTTATAGCAGCAATTTGGCGTAGCTGATAGTGCCCGCCCCGATCTCTGTCCGGAAGGTGAATCCCTTCTCAATGGCGTTGGCGATGAGGTTCATCCCGCTGTACGCGACGATGGAGAGGCGATAGGGGTCGTCCCTGAGGTTGAACACCTGTGTGCCCATGGTGACCGGGAACACGAACCCCTGCTCCCGCATCAGGGCGATAACCTCCTCCGCCCGCGCCTGTGCAGACGCCGGCACCTGCCGCACGTTCGCCAGCACGACCCCGGTGCCGGTGGCGACCGTCGTGCCGACCGATGTCAGGCCCGCGGAGATGAAGAGCTGCAGGGGATCGACGGTGGTGCCCCGGTAGCCGATGAGATCGGCGAAGGCCTCGGCCCGGCCGTCCCGGACCGCGAGGCGCCCGCCGTAGGCCATGTTCACGGGGACGCCCGCCTTCTGGATCACGCCGTCCATGGTGATGCTGCAGACGGTGATCAGGCCGGTGTGGGCCGGCGGGATGCGCGGGTCCTGGTCGATGATGCCATACCGGGAGAAAAAGCCCATGCCGCGTTCGATGACCTCGTCGAATGCCGCCGAAACCCCTTCCACGTCCTCGTCGGCAACGACGGAGAGGTTGTAGGCGACGTCCCCCGTGCCGGTGCGGGGATCGAAGGTGCTGCGAAACGCAAGCCGCTCGAGTTTCGAGATCACGAACCCCACCCGTTCCTCCACGAGTGCGCACTCGATCTCGGCGATGCCGCTGGGGGTGAGCAGCCGGCCTTTGTTGCCCACTTTACAGGTGAACCCCATGTCGTCGAGCTCGCTGAGGTAGTACTGCACCGCACGGTCGCTGAGCACGAAGCCGCGTTCGGCCATGAGTTCGGAGAGGCGTTTGGCCCCCATCGGTTCGGTGGTCTCGCTGAGGATGCGCAAAATCTCCAGCCATTTTCGCTCGGACCGGGTAAAGCTCATCTCGCCTCCACCGAGCCCTTGCTGTCCTGGTAGCGCCCCTCGTAGAGGTGCACGCCGTCCCGCACCTCGTGCAGGATGAGCTGCACCACGCGGTCCCCCTCGAAGAGGAGGACGTCCTCGTCGCCCATGGTGACCAGGCAGAGGGTCAGCTGCCCGCGAAACCCGGGATCGACGAATCCCCCGCCGAGCAGGACGCCCCGTCTCCCGAACGAGGAGCGGCACCGCATGGTGGCGGCGACGTCGGCGGGGAGCTCCACCCACTCGAGCGAGTGCACCAGCGTGCACCGCCCCCGTTCGAGCACGTAGTCGTTGCCGGCCCGGAGGTCGTAGGAGGCGGGCTGCTGGCTCTCGTCGGCGTAGGGGCGGATCACCAGATCCCCCTCGTCCAGCCTTCGCCTGATTTCAATCGCAGAGAGAATCATCCTGTACAGTAGAGGGCAGGAAAATGCTTAATATCTTATGCTGCGAAACGTGTGGTGGATCCATGGGGTAGCGGATATCCTCTTGGGCTTCGGACCCAAGGACGCGGGTTCGATTCCCGCTGGGTCCGTTTAAAAATAGTTGAATCGCTGTTTTTCAACATTTTTAAAAAAATTATTGGATTCTTATATACGATATCCCTGAGGGGTCATAGTCGTATTCCCAGGTGCCGGTCCTGAAACCCGCATCCTCGGTATGGGCGACCACCCGGAAATAGTAAGTGCCGAATGGGTGGTCCTTGAGGTTGACGCGGGCGTTATCGGTGAGTGTTGTATTGACAACATGTGGGCGTGTCTCCACCCGGATCCAGCCGCTGTTGGCAGGCCGGTACTCGATCTCCTCCTTGATGTCACCCCATCCGGTGTAGTTCAGTGCCCATTCGAATTCGTAGAACTCACCGGTGAATGCTCCCGACAGTTCGTTGAGCTGGAAGGTTGCGACATAGACCGGATCCGGTGCGAGCCCGGGGATGATGGTGATCAGGGTGTCGGGCAGTGGCATATACGGATCCTCGGCATTTTCAAAGTAAATCCCGGAATTGGGGTGGAATACGCTGAAGTTGATGGTATCGTTCGCCGAGGCGTTGACCAGCATCCTGAAGGTGACCTCCCAGGTCTGCTTGACGGAGATATTACCCACGTCGAAGTGGAAGCTGCCCGCAGGATCATTCTCCTCCGGGGGCGTGATGCCATACCAGTCGTCCGATGTGTCGATGGTCAGGGGGGTGCCGTCGAGGTATGTGTCGGCGACATACGGGCTGCTGCTCCAGTCAAAGAACTGGATATACGTCGATTCGCCGTCGGCATAGACATAGTCGAGCAGGGTCGTCGCTGACCAGTCCAGCGCGTCTTGCGGGTCATTGAACCCAACGAGCTGGAGGTCTGCGGTTGTTCCCACCGCGGCCTCGTTGATCAGCTGGTCGGCGATCCATTTGTAGATCTCTTCGAGCTTGGCAGCGTCGCCGGAGGTGTAGTTGAACGCACCACCCGTCTCAGTGGCGAGGGTATTGAGCGTCGTCCAATCAGCATTGTTCACCTTGCTTGCGGCATAGACAACATAGATTTTCACGTTCTCATCTTTCGCGTAGTTCGCCATGTTCTGCAGGGGCTGCACAGATTTGTCCGGGTTCCAGGGATAGCCGGGATGGTCGGTCGGCCCGGCGAAGGGATAGTACCGGTTCGTGCCACCGTTCATGTCGTCATAC
>DSDF01000072.1 GCA_011048835.1 Methanoculleus sp.
CCGGCCGGGGCGTTTTTCTGTTTTTGGCGCTCTGTTTCCCGTTTCGAAACCTGTATGTATTTCTGCTGCCCGCTCCTCGATGGTTGCGCTATTTTGCCGCAAGTTCCTCGAGCAGGATCTCCCGCGTCCCCGCCAGTTCCCTCGTGATGAGGGCCACGTATTTGCCCTGGTAGCGGGCGCCGGCGAGTTCGGTTTCTGTCGGCCGGCAACTGCCATCCGATCCCGCAATGGTGGATGCGCCATAGGGTGAGCAGCCGGTGATCTCGTCGTCCCGGCATTGCGCTGCGAAGGTGTAGGGCAGCCCGGCGATGATCATGCCGTGGTGGAGCAAGGTGATGTGGGTGCTGATGATCGTCGTCTCCTGCCCCCCGTGCTGGCAGTTCGAGCTGGTGAATACGCTTCCCACCTTGCCCACAAGGGCTCCGGCTGCCCACAGGCCTCCCGTGGCATCGAGGAACTGGCGCATCTGCCCGCACATGTTCCCAAAGCGCGTGGGTGTGCCGATGATGATCGCATCCGCATCGCCGAGCCGGTCGCGGTCGATGATAGGGATTTTTTCGAATTCCCTCTGGAACGCTGTCGCTTCCATCTTCTCGATCACCTCGGGGGGCAGCGTCTCGGAAACGCGGTACAGCTCCGCGTCAAGGCCCGCCTCCCGCACCCCTTCCGCCACGGCCTGCGCAAGGGCATGGATATGCCCATGGAGCGAGTAGTACACGATGAATACCTTCACGTCCAGTCCTCCGGATCGGGTACACCCGACTGCCCGATAGACGATATACTTTTTCCATGTGGCTCCCGTCGGAATGCCCGCGATTGCGTAAAATACTGCGAAATCAGTGATATGTTGCAATTTGTTACGCCCATCGCCCGTACTGTAACAGAATGGAACGTTTATCCTATCTACAGTTACATTCTGTTACATGTCGCGCGTGCTACGCATCCATGACGATGCGGTCGAAACCGCCCTTGACTACGGGCCGACCGTCTCGGAGGGCATCAGAACCATGCATGCCCTTCTCCAGCGACAGACGCGGTGTGCGTTTGACCTCGAGGCGGTACGCAGCGTCGTCAGGGACGAGCTTGAGCGTTTGCAGGGCTATTAGCCCGGCGGTACACCCGGGGCGCGCTGCAGTGTGCCGCTTACTGCCGCACCTTTCCCCGCTGGTACGAGGTGACGGTGCCGATGCCGCAGAGCACCGCAAAGAGCACGAATGCCGCCTTCATGCTGATCAGGAAGGCGGGGTAGAATTCTGGGGTGATCTCCACCCGTCCGATGAGCAGCGAGAAGAGCAGCATGACGAGGCCCATGGAAAACATCATGCCGATAAGGCGCATGCTGGCCAGTGTTCCCGAGGCGACGCCGTACTGCCGTGGCGCCACCGCGCTCATCACGGCATTGGTATTCGGCGAGGAGAAGAGGGCAAACCCCACGCCCACCAGCATTTCCGTGGCGATGATGAAGGCAAGGGCGGAATCCGCATCCAGCGTGGCAAACAGCAGGAGCGCAACCGAGCAGACTGCCATCCCCGCCGATGCGATCACGCTGGGCTCGATGCGGTCCGAGAGGCGTCCTGCCGGGGGCGAAACAATCGTCTGCATGACCGGCTGGGCGATCAGCACGAGGCCTGCGGTCAGCGGATCGAACCCCTTGATGTACTGGAGGTAGAGGCTGATCAGGAAGGCGATGGCAAACGTGGCACTGTAGTTGATGAGTGCGGCCAGATTCGAGAATGCAAAGACGCGGTTTTTCGTGAACAGGCGAATATCGAGCACGGGGTGCTCGATGCGCTTTTCCCATTCCATGAAGGCAAAAAATCCTGCAATTCCGGCGGCGATGAGCAGGAATCCCATTGATGCGGGTAATATGGAGAAACCGTACATCAGGCAGAGGAGCATGCCGCCGTAGATCACCGACCCGGTCGCATCGAACGGTTCATGATTGTCATGGCGGTCGGACTTCAGCCGTGTTGCCACGAAAAAAATGATAACTGCGCCGCACAGCACGTTTGCGAGGAGAATGCTGCGCCACCCCCAGGTCTGGGTGAGGGCGCCGCCGATGAACGGGCCGAGACTCAGCCCGAGGTACACCGCGGCAACGTTGATGCCCAGCGCTTTTCCCCGCTCTTCCGCGGGGAAGGCCGTGGTGATGAGGGCAACCCCGGTGCCGTAGATCATGGCCGCCCCCACGCCCTGCAGCAGCCGAACCCCGATGAGCATGAGCACCGAGGGGGCGAGCGCGGAGAGCAGTGACCCGAGCGTATACACCACGATGCCCCACGAAAATATCTTCACTTTCCCGTGGATGTCGGCGAGGCGGCCGAAGGGTACGATAAAGATCGCCGAGGAGAGCAGGTAGGCGGTGGGCACCCACGAGAGAAGCACCGCATCGCTTGCGAACTCCGCGCCGATGGAGGGGAGCGCGATATTGATCGAAGCGCCCATGAACGGCGTGAGGAACGAGGCAAGGGAGGCGACGAAGAGCACCGTTGTTCTGCTCACACCGTTGTGCATTGCTATCAGATTTTTCCGCGGGGGCATATTAACCTGCCACCCCGGCATGCTATCACTTTCACCCCGCCCTCCCGCATCGCCCTTAACCCCCGGCACCGCCAAAAGAGGTTCTGATGAATGTCGAGCTGCGTTTCCTGCATGCGATCGCACAGGGAACATTCTGCATGGTGATCGCACCCGAACACCTGTGCTTTCTGGCGCTGGAGGGGTTCGTGCGCGAGGATGGGGTGGGGCTCCTCTACATATGCGGCAATTTTTCCCGCATCCTCGGCAGGCTTGACCGGCGCTGCCCCGAATTCCGGGTGCGGCGGGCGTTCACCGCCCACCAGCTGCTGGCCATTCTCGAGGAGGCTGACTGCCGCCGGATCGTGCTCGAGCACGACCCCACCCTCTACGACGATGCCAGCGATCTCGCCCTGCCGGTGGGGCTGGCCTGTGCGGACCGCGCCCGGGACGCCCCGCTGGTTCTCCTCGCCGCCCGCGCCGATCCCGCCCTCCGGCGCATGGCGCGGTGCGCGCACCGCATCGTATCCGTGGAGCAGCAGGAGGTTCCGGGGCGCCGGGCGCGGCAGCCCCTGCCCCACGTACGGGAGCAGCAGACGCTTGATCGGGCGCACTGACCGCGGGTTTC
>DSDF01000099.1 GCA_011048835.1 Methanoculleus sp.
GGAGAGTTTATGGTAAGAGAATTAATTCATGGCCTGTGGTGGGGGTGGTGCTGAAATCGGTTTGCACATGGTTCGACACTCGAATCTTCCTCGGGGGAGGCGGAAGATAGTGCCGGGATGCCCTTCCTGAAAAGGGGTTGGCACCTGGTTTCAAAAAGGTATTGAAATGCTCCTGCCAGCCGGATCGGCCGTATTGCGCCCTGCAGAGGCAGAGGGGCAGAGGAAGAGGCTTGGTGTGCTGCGGATCGACGAACACCAGCGCCGTCATCAACACCACGCAGGCCATCGACCTCCTTTCCGCCCCCTCAGCGTTCGATGCCCTCGCGCGCCCCGACACCCTCGTGGTAGTAGTGCTTGACCTCCCGCATCTCGGTCACCAAGTCCGCGCAATCGATCAGCTCCTGCGGCGCATATCTCCCGGTGAGCACCACCTCCACCCGGGGATTCTTCCGCTCCAGCACGGCAATGACCTCGTCCACCCCGAAGAGACCATAATGGAGCGCCACGTTGACCTCGTCGAGCACCACCAGGTCGTAGTCGCCCGACTGCAGGATTGCGTCGCACCGCGCGAAGCCCTCGCGGGCGGCAATGACATCCTCCTCATCGGGATCGCGGTCGAGGAAACACCCGCGCCCGAACTGGACGATCTCGAAGCGCGGAAGCAGTTCGCCCGCTTTCAGTTCGCTGTACGCCCAATCCTTGATGAACTGGCCGAAAAAGACCCGTTTGCCGGCACAGACGCACCGGAGCGAAATCCCCAGCGCCGCCGTCGTTTTCCCCTTGCCGTTGCCCGTGTACATCTGAATGTATCCCTGTTCCATCCCCTGAATTCCTCCTCGTGCGATCGCACCTACCGGTACCACAAGATGTTGTTGCTGCATCACATAAGAGCAGCCGGTGCGCCCGGCGGGCGGCGGGGGCGGGACGGGGACAGGCAGGCCAGCCCGGAGAAGAATTAAATAGATGCGGATGCAGGTTGCACCGGACGGCCGGCATGGCTGGGTGCATCCGCCCGGGGCGTACGCAGACCGTGCCGTCGAAAGGCGAGGGGATGCCTGCCATGGCACAGAATGAGCGGATGATCGTTCCGCCTGCGCCGCGTGGCCGTGAGGTGCTGCAATGGATAGGGCCGGCGATCATCTGGATGATCTCGGCCATCGCCACCGGCGAATCCTCTTCACCCCGCGGATCGCCTCGCTCTACGGCTACACCGTCCTCTGGACGCTCGTTCTCGCGATATTCCTCAAAGCGCTGCTCGCCCGCGAGATCGGCCGGTATGCAGTCGTCACCGGAGGATCGCTGCTGCACGGGTTCAAAAACCTCCCGGGCCCGGCGAACTGGGGGATATGGGTGATCCTGCTCCCCCAGCTCATCGTGGCGGTCGCCACCATCACCGGCATGGCGGGAGCGGCCAGTTCGGCGATCATACTCCTCCTCCCCGGCGGCTTCATCGCATGGGCGGCGGTATTTTTGCTGCTCTCGCTCACACTGGTCTACATCGGGAAGTACCGGGGAGTGGAATACGCCTCGATTGTGATGGCCCTGATCATCATCGCGGCGCTGGTCATCACCGCCGGCTACGTCTTCCCGGGGGCCGGGCCGCTCGCCGCCGGCCTGGTGCCGGTGCTGCCCGATACCGTCGATTTCTCCGAGCTGCTCCCGTGGATCGGGTTTATGATGTCGGGGGCTGCCGGCCTGATCTAGTACTCGTACTGGCTTACGACCCGGGGCTACGGGGCCGCCTGCGCGACCGTCCATGGGGAGGAGGGGGGCGAGATGCTTGCGGGTACCGACACGACCGCCATCGAAGAGGCCGAACTGCCGGATCTTTCGCACCTCGACAGCACACAGGTGGGCCATCTCCGGGACTGGATCCGGATCATGACCGTGTCGACCACCATCGCCTCGACCATCGTGCTCGTCCTGCTCGTCGCCCTGCTCATCCTGGGCGCGGAGCTCCTCCGCCCGCAGGGCCTCCTCCCCGAAGGGCCCGAGGTCACGGCGGTGCTCTCGGTGCTCCTCGGGGACGTCTGGGGCCCGCCGGGAGCATGGCTGATGATCATCGCCGCATTCTTCGCGTTCTGGAGCACGATCGTCGCGAACCTCGACGGCTGGACGAGGATGTTCGGCCAGGCGTCGTTCTTCATCGCCCGTCAGGCGCAGGCGGCGGGGCGCTGGGTATCGATGCGGTTCTATCGCCGCATCTACCTGCTGGGGCTGATGGGGGTGCTTCCGCTCATCTTCATTCTCATCAGGCCGGAGCCCGTCACCTACCTCGCCATCGCGGGGATCATCGAGGCGATCCACATTCCGGTGGTGGCGTTCGTCACGCTCTACCTGAACCTGCGCACGCTTCCTGCGCCGTTTCGGCCTTCCCTGCCGGTCACGGTCCTGACCTTTGCCGTGGGCGTCTTCTTCGCGGCCTTCTCGATCTACTATATCGCTACCGAGATCGCGGCCCTGGCCTGACGCTGTGCCCGCACCACCGCAGTTCCGGCCGGGTCCGGCCCGACCCACCCCGTATGACCCCCATCTGCGGGGGAACGCCGGCGGATCATCCCCCGCCATGCTCCGTCCCGCCGACAAGGAGGCCATAGATCGTCGTCACCCAGGTCAGGATCAGCGGCCCGAAGACGAACCCGACGAGCCCCATCACGTGGATACCGCCGAAGATGCCGATCCAGAGGACCACCTTGCTGATGCCGGTCTGCTCACCCATCAAAAACGGCCGGATGTAGATGTCGGGAACGGCGGCGACGACCGGATAGCCGACGGCGATGATGAGGCCGGCCCGCACGAGATCACCCTCGCTCACGGCCAGCAGGGCAAGGAGCACCATAAGAACCGAGGGGCCGATGACCGGCACCAGCTGGAAGACGGCGGTAATGAAGGAGAACAGGAAGATGCGCTCATAGCCCATGAAGAAAAAGAACGGCACTGCGATGAAGAACGTGATGACCGCGACGATGACCTCGACGACGTAGATGGCATAGAGCGTATCGGCGGATCGCACCGCCACCGCGCCGAAGGCGCCGGCGAGCCGGCCCGGCAGTTTCTGCAGGATTCCGGCATACACCCGCTCGCCGGAGAGGAGGGTAAGATAGA
>DSDF01000100.1 GCA_011048835.1 Methanoculleus sp.
ACCGCCGCGGAAGTCACCAAGACCGCGGAGAACACCTTCCGCGACCTCCAGATCGCCGCGGTCAACCAGCTGGCCCTCTACTGCGAGGCGATGGGCATCAACGTCTACGATGTACGGGCAGGGATCGATTCGCTGAAAGGGGACGGGATCACGCGGGCGATCCTCTGGCCGGGCGCCGGCGTGGGCGGCCACTGCCTCACCAAGGACACCTACCACCTGGAACGCGGCGTGAAGCTCTCCGGCGACCCGCTCGATTTTCCGGCGGGAAAGGAGTCGCTCTACGTGCTTGCCCGGCAGATCAACGATTTCATGCCGAGGCATATGTTCACCCTCACGAACGCGGCGCTCGCACGGACGGACAGGGAGATGGCAGGGGCGAAGGTGGCGATTCTCGGCTGGGCGTTCCTCGCCAACTCCGACGACGCCCGAAACACGCCCTCTGAAACCTACCGGGACTTCTGCCTCTCAGCAGGAGCAAAGGTCGCCGTCCACGATCCGTACGTGCGCGAGTATCCGGGCGTGCCCATCCTTGATGACCTCCGGGCAGTGATCGCCGGCTCAGACGTCGTCGCGATTCTGGCCGGGCATGGCGCCTATCAAGGCCTTGCCCCCGCACAGGTAAAGGAGCTCTGCAACGACGGGGCCCCGGTCATCGTGGACGGGAGGAACATCATCGACCCCGATGCGTTCATCAATGAAGGATTCGTCTACAAAGGGATCGGCAGGGGCGATAAAAACAATCACCCGCTTGCCTGACGGAAAAATCCAGCATGCATTCTGCGAAAGAGGCAGGTGCGGATCCTCGCATCCGACCCGTGCCGCATCGCCTCAGGATGGGAAGAACCCACCCCGCACTCGTTTTTTCCACGCCTAAAAGAAACCACGTTTCCCCAACCACCCCTGATGCAGGATGCGAAACGAGCGGCACCTCATTGCGAAGCGCATAACATACCGCTGGATCAATATTGTACGGCAGCAGAAAATTCCTGCGCATTCGCAGGGAGCACGAAACCTTCCAGCTCCCGTTTCCGCAGTCGAAAACACGGAGATATCCATGAAAACACTGATTCTCGCAGGAGGGGTCGGGACGCGGCTCTTTCCCCTGAGCCGCGAACTCCTTCCCAAGCAGTTCATCCCGCTCTTCGACAACGAATCCCTCTTTCAAAAGACGGTAAAACGCGCGCTCCTGCATTCCGCTCCGGAGGATATTTTCATCGTCACCAACGAGAATCACCGGTTCCTGGTCAAAGACCAGACGAAATCGATCTGCGAAGCCTGCACGATCCTCGAGGAGCCCGAGGGGAAAAACACTCTTCCCGCCATCTACTACGGCATCTCTGCAATCGTCGAGCAATGCGGCCCAACGAACGTGGTCGTGCTCCCCTCCGACCATCTGGTGGACAGCACGGAGGGGTACCTGAACGCGATCGAGAGGGCGGGAGACCTCGCCGGACAGCACCTCATCACCTTCGGGATCGTTCCGGCCCACCCCCACACCGGCTACGGCTACATCAAGCCCGGAAAGGATATCGGGGCAGGGTTTGCCGTGGACCGGTTCGTTGAAAAGCCCGACTATGCAACCGCCAGCGTGTACGTCAACGAGGGGTATTTCTGGAACAGCGGGATGTTTCTCTTCAACTCGGATCTCTTTTTCGATGAATGCAGGGCACATGCTCCCGGGGTTGTGGAGGCCTTCACGCACCCCGCCGACGAGGCGTTCGCGAGCGCACCACGGCTCTCGGTCGACTACGGGATCATGGAAAAGACCGACAGGGCGGTGGTGGTGGCCCTGAACGCCCCGTGGAACGATCTCGGCAGCTTTGACTCGCTCTACCTGGCGATGAAGACCGGGGAGGGCGAGAATGCCGTGCAGGGTGAGCATATCGGGCTCTCCTCGACCGGCAACCTGATCATCAGCGACCGGCTGGTGGCCACCATCGGTGTCCACGGCATGGCCGTCATCGACACCAAGGACGCCCTCCTCATCTGCCCCCGGGAGGAATCGGAGAACGTAGGTCAGGTCGTGCAGGCGCTCAGGGACGCCGGCGACGAGCGGGCGCACGTGCACACCACCGTCTACCGCCCCTGGGGCTCCTACACCTGCCTGGAGACCGAGGAGCGCTACAAGATCAAGCGCATCTCCGTCCCGCCGAAAAAAAGGCTCAGCCTGCAGATGCACCACCACCGCAGCGAGCACTGGGTGGTCGTCGCGGGCACGGCGCTGGTGACTATCGACGGCCATGAGACCCTGCTCCACAACGGGGAGAGCACCTACGTCCCCGCCGGGGTCAGGCACCGCCTGGAGAACCCGGGCCTGCTCCCCCTCGAGCTCATCGAGGTGCAGATCGGGGAGTACGTGGGCGAGGACGATGTGGTGCGGTTCGACGACGACTATGCACGGCCATGACCCGCGGGAGAATATCTCTAAATATGACAGCATACAAAGTCATGCTCAATCACCACACTGTGGATCCACCTTTCCACCAAATCGAGTGAAACCATGAAAATATCCATCATCGGAAGCGGCTACGTGGGCATGGTGACGGGTACCTGTTTTGCCGCGCTGGGCAACGAGGTGATCTTTCTCGATATCGATGCGGAAAAGATTGCCGCCATCAACGAGGCGAGATCGCCCATCTACGAGCAGGATCTCGATGCAATGCTCGCCGGCAACCGGTCACGCATCGCCGCGACCACGGACTACGGGGAGGCGATACGGAATTCCGAGGTAACCTTCCTCTGCGTGGGAACCCCCTCCGACGACGAAGGGGCGATCGACCTGAAATATATCCGGGCGGCGAGCGGCGATCTCGGGCGGGCACTCCGGAGCAAGGAGGAAAGGCATACCGTCATCGTGAAGAGCACCGTACTTCCCGGCACAACAGAGCAGGTGGTAGGGCCAATACTGGAGGAAACCTCGAAAACGCGCGCCTTCGTGGACTTCGGTCTCGGCTCCAACCCCGAATTTCTGCGCGAAGGGGCTGCGGTCAGGGACTTCATGAACCCCGATCGCATCGTGTTCGGGACCGGCGACGAGCGGACACGCGCCATCATGGACGAACTCTATGCACCCTTCTCCTGCCCCAAGCTCGCCACGTCGATCAA
>DSDF01000071.1 GCA_011048835.1 Methanoculleus sp.
CGCTCCCCTCGCCGTGCAGTTCAACGACACCTCGACGGGCGATCCGGTCTCGTGGCTGTGGGACTTCGGCGACGGCACCACCGCCGCCGACCAGAACGTGACCTCCACCTTCACTGTGCCGGGTGTCTTCCCGGTGACCCTGACGGTGGCCAACGAGACCGGCGATGAGGCGAGTGCGGTGCAGGAGATCACGGTCGAGGAGCCTCCCGAGGAGACGCCGGATGTGCCTCCCGCGGTTCCACTGAACGCCAGTTTCATTGCCAACGTAACAGAAGGCTTCGCTCCGCTCGATGTGCAGTTCAACGACACCTCGACGGGCGATCCGGTCTCGTGGCTGTGGGACTTCGGCGACGGGAGTGTATCGCCCGAGCAGAACCTGACCTACACCTATGTCATGCCGGGCCTCTACCCGGTGACGCTGACGGTGGCCAACGAGACGGGTGATGAGGCGAGCGCCGTCGAGAACATCACGGTCCTCGTCCCACCCCTGAATGCCAGTTTCATCGCCACACCCCCGACGGGCCCCGCCCCGCTCACGGTGCAGTTCACCGATCTCTCCACCGGGTTCCCGGTTGACTGGTTCTGGGAATTCGGCGACGGCCGCAATGACACCGCCCAGAACCCGGTGCACGAGTACCCGGAGGAAGGGGTGTACCAGGTGAACCTGACGGTGGAGAACGCGACCGGGGTCAACGACACGGCGGCCGGGTTCGTCGAGGTCGTCTCCTGATCCCGGTGATCTCCCCTTTTTCGCCGCCCGGGTTCGCAGGAACCGGTACGGGTCTACCCGTCGGAGCCGTTCTTTCTCCTCCAGTCCGCGGCATACCGGACCAGCCACGGGATGGCGTCGGTGGATGGATGCACCTCGATGAGATCCTCGAATTCGGCGAGGGTGAGGCCTTTTTCGATAAGGTGGGCGAGATACGGCAGTGCATGTGCGCTGCCCGGGGCTGCTGCGTGGATGCCGGTGACCCTCCCGCTCTCCGGCTCGAAGTCGAGGGTCGAGACGCCGGTATGGCGCTCCCGCACCGCCCAGAACGACCCCGGCCCGGACGGCGAGGGGATGGAGAACGATGCCGATGCATCGGGGGGCAGGGTGCAGAAGGCATGGTCATACCGCAGGCTCAGGTACTGGGGAATGCATGCCCGATCTTTTTTGGCCGTGATGCCGAGGATGGTGTCTGCGGCGATACGTCCTTCATAGCGCGCCACCGGCGTCAGGTAGGGCGGGCCTGTCACGTCCCCGGCGGCATAGACCCCCGGAACCCCGGTCCGCATCGACGCATCGACGAGGATAGCGCCGGAGGGGCCTGTGGGAACCCCGGACACCATCTCCGTGCGGGGGACGAGCCCCGCCGCGACGAGCACCGCATCGGCGCCGATCACCTCCTCTGCGCCGCCCGTCTCCAGCACCAGCGAATCCGCCCGCGGCGACCCTTCGATGCGGCACACCGCGGTCTGCTCACGGATCCGCACGCCGTCGAGGTCTTTTCGCACCTGCCTGCCGATCCGCTCGTCGAGGGCGGAAAGCAGCCTGCTCCTGCAGATGAGATCGACCTCGCACCCGAACGACCGGAAAATATACGCGTATTCCGCCCCGACGGCCCCGCCCCCGATGATGGCGAGGCTGCGGGGGAGCGCATCCAGTCCGAGGACCGTGTGGGGGGTGTGGACGCCGGGGAGATCGATGCCCTCGATGGCGGGGATGCGGGGCGCAGAACCGGTGGCGATGAGCAGTGCATCGGGGTGCCGCCTCTCGCCTTCGCAGACGACCGTCGCCCCCTCGACGAACGCCTCCGCCCCGCGGATCACCGTCACCCCCGCCTGGTCCGTCTCCCTGTCAAGCACCTCGCGGATGATCGCCTGGGTCTCTTTCAGTTCCCTGATCAGGGCGGGGAAGGAGAGGGCGGGGTTGTGGTCGAGGACGCCCCGGTCGGCAAGGGAGCGCGCGGAATGCAGCAGGCGGGCGGCATCGTTGAGGGCGCAGACGACCATGCACCCGTGGTGCAGGCACTGGCCCCCGAGGCCGCCCCGGTCGATCAGCTCGACCTCCTGTCCGGCACCCGCAAGCCGTATCGCCGCCGTGCGGCCGGCAGGGCCGCCTCCCACAACCGTAATCATCGCCCTAAATCAGCTCGACACCGTCGTCCATCGGCTGGGAGAGGATCTCCCCGTTCACCGCATTGACCTCCACGATCTTCTTGCCCTTGATGTGCCACACGGGGATGTAAAAGAGGGTGAGATCCACGGTGATGTCTTTTCTGTCGGGCTTGAGGATCTTGTCCTCGGTGGAGATGGTGTCCCCTTCCTCCCGCTTCACCCGGACCCCGCGGGTCAGTTTGTCGGTGATCTCCTCGATGATCTGGTTCCGTGCGGTCTCCTCGTCGATGGTGGGATCCAGCACGATCGCGTCGACGGGAATGCTTTCGGTGACAAGGGCACCGGTATCGATATCGCTCTTCAGCCCGTTGATGGCGCTCATGCACCCGCCCTCTTCGGCGTCAAAGGAGATGACCCGGTCCTTGAAGATCTTCTCCCCGGTGCTCGTCCAGTGGTAGTGCCAGTGGGGCAGGAACCGGAACGTGATCTGGCCGTCAATTCCCGCAATGCGTGCGGCACGGCCTTTGTCGACGGCAATCGGCAGGTGGGGGATAGCCGGCCCCCCCGCCTCTTCCCGGACGGATTCTGCGCGTCGCACCTCGAGATCGAGGGCAAACGGCTCTCCACTCAGTGCGGCGCTCACCGCCTCCCCGGTCAGCCGCGCCACGTCGGCGATCCCCCATCTCGCGCAGCGGCCCGACGACGCCCCCGGCACAGAGGTGACGAGAATCTTTGCGCACTCGTTTCTCCCTGCGTCGAGATCTGCCGAATAGCGGGTGGTCTCGAACGTCTCGATTGCCTCTCCATCGTCGGAACAGAGGACCACGATGCATGTATCCTCGTTCACGGCGGAGAGATCGATCTCTCCG
>DSDF01000011.1 GCA_011048835.1 Methanoculleus sp.
CGGAGGAGGTGCGCACCTCCTCCGGCCTGACGGGCGATCTCTTCACCTATGACCCGGCCGGCGTCTCCATGGGCGCGTTCGGCGTCGGCTCCCGCGGCGCGGGGGACTTCTTCGCCCACCGCCAGCTCATCCCCATCATCGGCAGCACGGGCGCCGACGTCGGGGTGGACGAGATGGACGACGCCGGCGCGGTCCGGGGCGACGGGAAATTCATCATCTGCACCGTGGATGGCATGCACTCCCGGCTCTCGGACTTCCCCTTCCTCGCCGGCTTCCACGTCACGCGGGCGACGCTGCGCGACGTCTACGTCATGGGGGCGACGCCCGTCGCCCTCCTCTCCGACATCCACGTGGGCGACGACGGCGACGTGGCCAAGGTCTTCGACTACACCGCCGGGGTGGCCGCGGTCAGTGAGGCGATGGGCGTGCCCCTTGTCACCGGCTCCACCCTGCGCATCGGTGGCGACATGGTGATCGGGGGCCGGATGACCGGGTGCGTGGGGGCCGTCGGCGTGGCCGACCACCTCACCGCCAGGAAATCGATCGCCCCCGGCGACGTCCTGCTCATGACCGAGGGGGCGGGCGGCGGCACCATCGCCACCGCGGCCATCTACTCCGGGTTCCCCGACGTCGTGGAAAAGACCATCAACCTCGCGTTCCTGCGGGCGAGCGAGGCCCTGCTCGCAAGCGACGTCCTTCCCGAGATCCACGCCATGACCGACGTCACCAACGGCGGGCTGCGGGGCGACGTCTACGAGATGGCCGAGACCGCCGGCTGCCGCATCGTGGTCGACGAGGCGCCCCTGCGCAGCCTCGTCCAGCCCGACGTGCTGGCGATGCTCGACGCGCTCGAGATCGACTACCTCGGGGTCTCCCTCGACGCCCTCCTCGTGGTGGCGCCCCCGGGCGCCGCGGAGCGGGTGATCGAGGCGGTCGCTTCGGCGGGCGTGGCCATGAAGGAGATCGGCTCCGCGGAAGCCGGGCCCGCGGACTCCGTGCTGGTCGTGGACGGCGAGGCGCGCGACTTCCTGCCGAAGTTTCGGGAGTCCGCCTACACCCCGGTCAAGAAGGTCGTCGATACCGGGAAGGCCGATTTCGAGGCGATGAAGGAGAAGGTGGCCCGCGCCGCACGGTCGGCGGCGGACAAGAAGGAACGCGTGCTGCAACGGCTGGGCGGGCGGCGCTAGTCCGGCTTTTTCGCGCTGACGCAGAGATTGTAGGCGAGGTGGGGGAGGCGCTCCTCCACGAACGGCTCCACTTTTCTGGCGATCGCGAACACCGGATCGTGGAGGTCCTGGTGCGCGAACGAGCACCGCCGCACCCCGACATCCACAAAGCCGATCGAGGCGAACAGGGCGGCGATCTCGCCGGTGCGGTAGTAATGCTCCCCGAAGTCCGCCATGCCGACGCGGCGGGCGCGGACCTTCTCGCCCACCCGGTAGATGACCGGCACGAGGGCGGTCAGCAGGTTCCTGCCCAGCGTGCAGACGGCGATGGTCCCCCCCGGCTTCAGCACCCGGAAGGACTCCGCGAGCATCGCCTCCGGCCGCTGGAGGTAGCTGAAGGCGAGGATGCTGGCGACCGCATCGAAGGTCGCGTCCCGGAAGGGAAGCTGCTCCGCGGTGCCGACCGAGACCGTGCACGCCGGGCAGCGCTGCCGGGCGCGGGCGATCATCCCCCTGCTGATATCGAGGCCCACGGCGTCGCCGCCCGAGGCGCAGTAGCGCACCATAAAAAGCCCGGTCCCGCACCCGAGGTCGAGGAGCAGCCCGCCTCGCGGCAGGTCATCGAGCACCAGATCGCAGACGTGGTCGTAGTAGATCCTCCCGCGGTCGGTGGCGTAGTGGCGGTCGTAGACCTCCGCCACCTCGTCGTAGTGGCGCTGCACCTTCTTCAGGAAAATACCTCCCGTACGATGCGCGCGAGCAGGGCGTCGATCTGCAGGAATTCGTTGCCTGCGTGCCCGAGCAGGGAATCGGTCTCGGCGAGGGCGATCGCGATGCGGGCATCGTTGTACTCGCGGCCGGCGACCGTGCGCAGCTCCCGGACCACCTCGCGGCCGCTGAGCCCGTAGTCGACCATCAGGGACTGGACGAGCGCCGTCGCCTTCTCGAGCTGCCGCTCCCGGAGGGCGGCGAACGCCGCCGTGGAGACGGTGAGGGTCTCCGAGTCCGAGATCTCCGCGATATCCACCTCGCCGCCCCGCGTGGCGTGGAGCTGCAGGAGCATGACGGCCTTGCGCAGGTCGCCTTTCGCCGCGTGCTCGATCAGCTCGAGGTCGTCGGGGGCGACCCGGTCCCGGCCGACCCCCTCCGCACGCATGATGGCCTGCAGCCGGCCGTGGATTGCGTCGGCGGCGAGCGGTGCGAAAAAGAGGGGGAGGCAGCGGGAGGTGATGGCGGGGATGATGGCGCTCGGGTTCGTCGTGCAGAAGATAAACCGGCAGGTGGCGGAATACCGCTCCATGATCCGGCGCAGCGCCTGCTGGGCGTCGAAGGTCAGGCGGTCGGCGCTCTCGATCACCATCAGCTTGAAATCGGCGTCGAGGGGGCGGATGGACGCGTACCACCGGATGATGTACTTGACGTTGTTGATCAGGGACGCGTCCTTCTGGAAGATGTGGGAGTAGCGTTCGTCCTGCTCGAGGTAGGCCTTGCCCTGTGAAAAGAGGTCCGCGGCGGAGAGCACGGTGGTGTTCTCCTGCCAGGAGTCCCCGTAGAGCGCCCGCGCCATGCACTCGATGCTCGCGCTCTTTCCCGTGCCGTGGGGGCCGAACACGATCATGTGGGGGACATTCTTCTGCGCGGCAAACGAGGCGAGGTGGCGGACCACCGTCTCCTGGTCGACGATGGCGTCGAAGGTCTTCGGGCGGTATGTCTCAATCCAGAGCATGGGCGATCCTCTCCTGTATGGCATCGAGGGCCTCCTGCAGGAGGC
>DSDF01000087.1 GCA_011048835.1 Methanoculleus sp.
GCCACTCGCCGGACGGCAGGTCGAAGACCGACCGCACCCGGTTGCCGGCCGCAATGCGGATGCGCAGCCCGTCCGCGGGCATGTGCACCGGGCGGACACGGTAGCGGGCGGCAGGCCTGCCGCGGCAGAAGAGCGCGCACCCCAGCCGTTCGAACCATCCCGTGGGCTGCCCCAGGTCGCGCCACAACGCGGTCTGCGCCCACCGGGAGAGGGGGGGCGAGACCGGGAGGAGGAGCGGATCATCCCCCGGCACCGGTGCCCCGAGCGCTCCCACCTCGCGGGCGAGGCGGCGGCGGAATTCGGCCAGCTCCGGGGACGGGCGGACCGCGTAGCCGATCATCCGGCTCCCGTTCTCCCCCATCCTCCCCCACCCGTCCAGCAGAAACGGGAGGTGGGAGAACCCCTCTGCGGCACGCTCCACGGCAGGTTTCAGGTCCCTGCCCTCCGCCATGGGGGAGACCGGGCCGAGCACGGTGAGCGAAGGGGCTGCGGACCGGTCCCGTGCAAAGCCGTATGCCTCCGCACACTCCCGCATCCGGTCGTCCACCCGCCACTCGGCCGGGCCGAGCATGAGATCGATGCGCACCCCCTCCTCCACGAACACCGCCACCCTCTCAGGTATTCTCAGCATTTGCCGCGATTGCTGCATTATTCTTTTCATGCAGGCACCGGAAGGCAAACGCCACCTCTTCCCAGGCCTTTTCGACGAGAGCGCCGTAGTAGCCTGCGTCGATGCCGCCGGCGTCCCACGCGGGGTCCACCACCACCCGCGCGGCGTCCCGCACCACAAAGGCCACCTCCATGCCCGGCGCAACCTCGACGCCGTGGCGCTGGATCGCACGCACCGCCGCACCCTCCAGGCGGTTGCCTGCATAGGTGAGCCGGCTGATGCGCCTGCGTATGGCCAGATCTTCGGGGTCGGCGCCGACAAGACCGTCCCGGTACCGGCGGTAGATGCCGCGCACCCGCTCTTCGATGCCGAGGAGATCGGCAGGCCCTTTTGCCTCCCCCATGGCGGCGAGGAGCTCCCGCTGCATCTCGCGGATGTAGGCGGGCGTGTCACGCCTGCGGGCCAGAATCCCCCGCACCCTGACCTCTCCTCCGGAAAGCCGTCCATAGTAGCGGTTGCAGGCGCCGGTCCCGTCGGCCTGGGGGAGAAAGACGATCCAGTCATAGTCCTCGCGCTCGGTGGAAATGCCCGTGGCCGCCTCCACCCTCCGCTTGAACTCCTCAACACCGCTGCCCTGCACCCAGAGGCAGTCCACGATGCCGTGGAGGACGGACAGCCCCATCTCCTCGCCAATCTCCTTTGACAGGAGCAGGATTTCCCTTGCGGCGGCGGTGATGCGTTCGTGCACCTCGATCTGCCCGAACCGCGCATTTTTGTAGCCGGTGTAGCCGAAGCAGGTGACCAGCATCCACTTGAGAACGCAGTCGATGCCCGCACACGAGGGATCGCTTTTTTTCTGCTGTTTGGTGGCGATGCGGAAGGCGAGCAGGGGCTCGAGGACTTCCGGGAGAAACCCTCTCCGGCCGGGTGCGCGGATTGTCTCGGGAGAGAGGTTGTCGCGGACGATGATCGTCGGGTAGAGTGAGGTGAAATCGATCTGCGCCACGCGGCAATGGAGGGCGGGGTCGGGCTGGAAGATCAGCCCGCCCCGGTCCGCCGCGCGCAGCTCCGCACAGCCGCGCACCCCCTCCGCGTCCCATTTCCGGAACGGGACGGCGATGCCCCGCCGCAGCGCCTCGGCCGCCTCGTAGGCGGATATGAGGGTGCCGGGCGTGTACCGGGCGGCGAGGTTGGGCGCAAGGCCGGTTATGCGCGAGGCGATGAGCACCCCCCGGACGCCGCCTTCCCGGTAGACGAAACTCTGTTCCGTGTCGATGAGCACCCGGCCGTCCGGTATCAGCGCCGCCGGGCGGTACTCCCGCCGCCCGTAACTCCAGTAGGAGCGCGAACCGATCGACCGGAACCGCCCGGTGCGGCTGAACGGCGCGGGAAGCCCGGACTCCTCCGCCTGCTCGGCGATGCGGTGTATCCAGAAATCGGCGTGGGGAAAAAGGAGGAGGTCGGGATCAACGGCCTCCACGCATGCCAGAAGATCGGCAACGACAGTGCGGGTGCTCCCCGAGAAGGTCTCCGTACGATCGTGCTGTACCGTGACCTGCGAGAGGGGTGAGCTCTGTCGCGGCGGCGCATCCACCGTCACATGCATCGATGAGAGCGGCACCTCGAAATCAACGGAAAACCGCTCCTCGCCGGGGTATGCGCAGGGAAAGAGCCCGCGTTCGACGAGGTACCGCTGTTCACGCCGCACGTCGACGTTGTACAGCCGGGCGGCATAGCGCGTCTCCCGCTCGATGGCCTCTGCGGCACGGCGCCCCGCACACACCCGGTAGCCGTCGACCGGGCCGTAGACGGTCTCGAACGTGCACTCCGCCGCATCAAAGCGCTCCTCGATTGCATCGAGCAGCCCGCAATGAAGGTGCGGGTCGGCAAGCGAGAAGAAGAACGATGGGGTGTACGCCACGGCATGGTGCCTGGCGAAACCGCGGTCCCGGCACCAGAACTCCACCCCATCCGGGGTGGCTCTCGCATCGAACGTCCACATAGGAAACCCGCGGTCAGTGCGCCCGATCAAGCGTCTGCTGCTCCCGTACGTGGGGCAGGGGCTGCCGCGCCCGGCGCCCCGGAACCTCCTGCTGCTCCACGGATACGATGCGGTGCGCGCACCGC
>DSDF01000006.1 GCA_011048835.1 Methanoculleus sp.
CAGAGGCGGGTCTTGGCCAGGCCGGGCAGGGGTGCCTTGGCCATGACGGCGACAGCAGGCCTCATGCCGGGATCATTCGTCCGCCTTCCACCCGATCCACCGCCCCCTGCCCACCAGCCCGCGCTCGGCGGCATCGATCCACCCGGTAATGCCCTGCTCCGCCGCGATCAGGAGATCCTCCCCGAAGCGATCGCAGATCTGCTCCCGCAACGTGGTGGTGAGCGCCCGCCGGTACTCCCGGCAGAAGGAGGGAAAGGTGCTGCTGATATCCTCGAAACGCACCACCGCAAAGCCCTCATCTTCCAGCATCATGGTATAGCCGTCGAGGGTTTCGGTGTAGGGAAAGAGCATGAACCGGTGGAGGGTCTCCCAGCAGGCATCATCCATCGCCCCGGTCTCCACCCAGTCGGTGAAGGCGATGGTGCCCCCGGGGCGGAGCACCCGGCAGGCCTCACCGATGAGCTGCGCCTTGTCGGTGACGTAACACCATGCGTCCTGCCCCCAGACGATATCGAATGAGGCGTCGGCAAAGGGCATGGCCAGGGCGTCACCGAGCCGGAAGCGGACCCTGTCCGAGAACCCCGCCCGGGCGGTCCGGCGCTGTGCCTCCTCGACCATCTTCGGCGTGGCATCCAGCCCCGTCACCCGGCACCCGAACCGCCCGGCAAGGTGGCGGGCCGGGCCGCCCAGCGCGCTGCAGACGTCGAGGACGTCAGCATCCCCGGTCACCCCGGCGAGGGCGGCAAGCCGCTCGGTGTCCTCCCATCCTCCCACGTGGATCTCCTCGCCCATCAGGAGCTCCCAGAGCACCCCTACGGGCCCGGTGTAGGCCTCCTGCACATCTTCCAGGCACACGTCCAGTCGCTTCATCGCTCCTCCTCTTCATGCTCCGGGGCGGGATGCCGCCAGCAGTAGGGGTCCTCCCCCATCGGGTCGCCCGAGGCGTAGTAGGCCGAGGCCCGGCACCCCCAGCAGACCGCTCCCCAGGCACACCGGCTGCAGGCCCCGGCCCGGCTCCCGGCCACCCGCAGCGGTGTGGCGAGCAGCGTCGCTTTGTGCCGGGCGACGATCGCCGGGAAGGGTTCCCGGAAGATGTTGCCCACCCCCTCCCGGATGACCGAGCAGGGGGTGACCTCCCCGTCGATGGTCACGCAGACCACCCCTCCGCAGTAGAATTTGGAGACGTCCATGGGCCCCAGCGCGAGGTCGCTGCCCGCATAGCCGGTGCTGTTGCGGCATTCGTATGCCTCCCGAACCGCCTCCCGCGAGGGGATCCAGTGCTCCATGCCCCCCGCCGCCCCGGCGGTGGCCATGAGGGTCAGGCAGGTCCGCATTCCCAGCTCCTCCCAGAAGAAGCGGATGGTTTCCCGCACGTCGCTGCCCGTCACCGGGGTGGTGAGGGTGATGCAGTTGACCAGCTGCTCCGGCGGCTTTCCCAGCTCCTGCAGGGTCTCGATGCCGGAGAGAATGGCGGCAATCTTTTCCTCTGCGCGGCCCGTGTGCAGCGTTGTATAGATGGCCGGGTCGAGGGTGTCCAGGTGGACGGAGACAAAACCCCCTTCCGACGCCGCCACCGCCCGTTCTGCAACCCCCGGGTCGGCAAGGGGCAGCCCGCTGGTCCAGATGTTGCTGGCAAGCCCGAGGTCGGCGGCGTGCGCCATCAGCGCTTCCCAGTCATCCCGGAGCAGGGGATCCCCGCCCAGCCAGTCCGCCGCCCGCACCTCCATGCGGGCTGCGGCCTCCAGCACCTCCCTGACGCTCCGGGCGGGGAGCTCCTGCTGGGGCGGGCTGGCGGCGGCCGCGTAGCAGTAGCGGCAGCCCTGGTCACAGGCGAGGGTCGTCTCGATCTGGACGGAATAGACTTTGTTCTGGAAGAAATAGGCCATTTCTTCGGCAAAATCAGGGTGCAGCCCGGCATAGCGGGAGAGAGGGTGCTGGTCCTTCGTGGTCTCCCGTCTCATTGACCACCAGATGGCGCCTGCCGTATAAAAGGTTTGAGGGGCGACACCCCAACCCTCAAGTACTCCCGCCCCGTATCATCGCACGGACGTTGCATGATCTCGATCATCACCCCGGTCCTCAACGAGGAGGCAGAGATCGGCCCCTTCTGCGCCCACCTTGCCGGGCTGCAGGGATCGTTCGAGTGGATTGTCGTGGACGGGGGGAGCACGGACGGGACCGTCGCGGCGGTGCGCCGGCAGGAGGGTGGCCTCCCCTACCCCCTGCACCTCCTCGTGGCACCCCGGGGGCGGGCGGTGCAGATGAACGCCGGTGCGGTGACGGCGACGGGCGAAATCCTCCTCTTTCTCCACGCAGATTGCCGCATCCCGGGCGACTCGCTGGCCGCCATCGAGGCCGCGGTGCACGAGGGGGGCTTCGTCGGCGGGGGGTTTTCCCACTCCTTCGCCCCTGCCTCGCCGTTGCTCGCCGCCACCAGCCTGCTCGGCAACCTGCACGCCCGGGCGACCGGGATTTTTTACGGTGATTTCGGCATCTTCCTGCGAAAGGATCTATTTACGCAGATCGGCGGCTACGACACCTCCCTCCCCTACTGCGAGGACGC
>DSDF01000133.1 GCA_011048835.1 Methanoculleus sp.
CGTGCTCCTCGATCACCCGCCAGAACGCCCCGGGATCGGGGGTGCCCACCGATTTGCCCTCGTAGAGGATGCTTGTGCACCGGTGCAACAGCGGGCCGTAGACGATGTAGGAGTGCCCGACCACCCACCCGATATCGGAGGCGGCCCAGAAGACGTCGCCCTCCCCGGCACCGTAGAGGTTGCGCATGCTCCACGTGAGGGCCACGAGGTGGCCGCCGTTGTCCCGCACGATCCCCTTGGGGACGCCGGTGGTGCCGGAGGTGTAGAGGATATAGAGCGGATCGGTGGCCTCGACGGGGACGCAGTCCGCCGCCGGGCCCTCCTGCACCTCGTCCCAGTCGAGATCCCGCCCCGCAAGGAGCGGCACTTCCTGCCGGGGGCGCTGGAGGATGATGCAGTGGTCGGGCTTGTGCGGGGAGAGGTCGATCGCCCGGTCCAGCAGGGGCTTGTAGCGGATGATCCGGTCGACCTCGATCCCGCAGGACGCGGAGATGATCACCCGGGGGCGGGCATCCCGGATCCGCGTGGCAAGCTCGTGGGCGGCGAACCCCCCGAAGACCACCGAATGGATCGCCCCGATCCGGGCGCAGGCCAGCATGGCCACCACCGCTTCGGGCACCATGGGCATGTAGATGACCACCCGGTCCCCCCGTCCCACCCCGAGACGGCCGAGCCCCCCGGCAAACCGGGCGACCTTCTCGAGCAGTTCGGCGTAGGAGAAGGAGGCGACGGTGCCGGTGACCGGGCTGTCGTAGACCAGCGCCGCCTGGCCCCCGTAGCCCTGTGCCACGTGGCGGTCGAGGGCGTTGTAGCAGGTGTTCGTGCGGCCGCCGGCGAACCACCGGTAGAAGGGGGGCGGGAGTCGTCCAGCACGCTTTCCCACGGCCTGAACCAGCAGACATCTTCCGCCGCCCTGCCCCAGAATACCCCGGGGTCGTCGAGCGACTCCCGGTAGGCACGTTCGTATTCGGATCCGACCATGGGCACCATACCACGCTATGGCGTGGCATACTCACAGGGTATGTTCGGGTCTGCCGTTATATCCCTTTTCATCCGTCCCCGTGCGGGCGGACCGCCGCCATGGCTCAGAGAAACCCGCAGATTTCCTCCCATGCCGCCACCTTCTCCGCCAGCGTGAGCCGGGCGTGGGCAGGGCTGGTGGAAGGATAGGTGGCGACGCTGATCCCGGGGAGGGAGAAGATCCCGGGGTTGTGGCGGCGCAGCTGCGCCTCCGCGCCCGTTGTGCCGTTGAGGGCGATGTGGCGCACCCGGCGGTGGCGGGCGAGAAATCCCTCGATGTCGTTTGCCGCCGCATCGCGGATGGCGGCGTCGCTGCTCCCCGCCCGGCGGCACGAGGCCACCACGTCCCAGAGGGCCACCCCGCGGTCCACCAGGGCGGCGCAGCGCTCCCCGTAGGGGAGGGCGGGGTCGATCGAAAAGAGCGCCTCCATGATATGCCAGAACTGGTTGCGGGGGTTGGCGTAGTACTCCTCCTTCTCAAGGGACTGCTCGCTCGGGAAACTGCCCAGGATGAGTACACGCGCATCGGGCCCGGCGACGGGGGGCAGGCTGCGCCGCCGCCCGTCCTCCGGCGGTGCGGGGCCGCCGCTGCCGCCCGTCATCGTTGCCCGTCCGGTGCGTTCCTCCGCATCCTGCACCACCGTGGGTCTGCGGGGCAGGGGCCCGGATCCATCCCTACACCTCCACCCCGAAGGCGAGCCGGACCAGCACCCCGATGGCAAACGAGATCCCGGCAACGCCCAGGCTGATGGCGGCCATCTCGGCGAACCGCCGCCGGAAGTCGAGGTCCTTTGCCACCGCGATGTAGAAGGTGAAGACGAGGATGACGAGCAGGGCGGCGACGAGGGTGCAGGCGAGGGCGACGGCGTAGTGATCGACGATCAGGAAGGGGGCGATGAGGAGGGCCACGGTGACGACGTAGGCTGCACCGGTGTAGACCGCCGCCCTGAGGGGGTCGACATCTCCCTCCTCCGTTTTCTGGGAGAGGTATTCGGATGCCCCCATGGAGAGGGAGGCGGCGATGCCGGTGATGAGCCCCACCACGGCGATGAGGCGGGTGTTCATGAGGGCGAAGGAGAGCCCGGCGAGGGTGCCGGTCAGCTCCACCAGGGCGTCGTTGAGACCCAGCACCACCGAGCCCACGTACCGGAGCCGCTCCTCATCGAGCAGACCGATGAGCTCCTGCTCGTGCCGCTCTTCGTCCTCAAGGATCGATTGCGCGTCGGGGACGGCGTGGGCGATCTCGGTGTAGTCCACCTGGGCCCGGTCCTCCCCCTGCTCCATCAGCTTGATGCCGAAGGTGTAGCCGAAGATGCGGCAGACGGTGCAGTAGAAGAGGATTTTCAGCCGGTCGGGGGCCACCTCCTCCCCGGTGTGCTCCTTCCAGGTGCGGGAGTGGGCGAGCTCCTC
>DSDF01000035.1 GCA_011048835.1 Methanoculleus sp.
CATGGAATCGGAGGACATGGGAGCGATCACCGCAAAGATCAACGAGCTGAAGGGCCGCGATCCCGGCGCCTTCGAAGGCGATGCGATGGTCATCGAGGTCAAGGAAGAGGGCGCAGGCGGCGGAGAAATGGCTGTCGCCGGTGCAAACCCGCAGTTCCTTGAAATTGAAAAGCGACTGAATGCAATTGAAGGGAAAATCGAATTTGCCGATGCCGAAATCGCACAGCGTGTGGGCCGGAAGATCGGTCGCGACATCGGTATTCTCTATGGCCTGGTTGCAGGGCTGTTTGTATTCGTGATGTTGCTGATATTACTCCCCAAACTGGGTGGATTGATGTAAGGAGGATTGACAAATATGTTCAAATTTGAAAAAGAGCAGACCGTGCACGATTTCAATGGTACGATGATTGGTGGTCAGCCCGGGGAGTATCCAACAGTTCTCGGCGCATCGATCTTCTACAACAAGCACGAAGTTGTACTTGACGACGAGAAGGGCGTCATTAACAAGGACCTCGCAGAGGCCCTCTGGAACCGCTGTCTTGAATTATCGGACCTTACGGGGATTCCGCACTTCATCCAGATGATCTCGGAGTCCGCTGAAGCGTTCGAGAGTTACTTCACCTGGTTCGACAGCGTGGACAACAAAACGGCGTTTTTGATGGACTCGTCGTTTCCCCCGGCACTTGCCCACGCCTGTGAATTTGTGACCGAGGTTGGTCTTGCGGACCGTGCGATCTACAACTCGATCAACGGGTCCATCACCCCGGAGAACATGGAGGCACTGAAGAACAGCGACGTGAACTCGGCAATTGTGCTCGCCTTCAACCCCGGTGACCCCTCTGTCATCGGCCGTGAGAAAGTGCTCTCCGAGGGCGGCGTCGCCGGCCAGGAGAAGAGCATGCTCCAGATCGCCGAGGAGTGCGGCATTACCCGTCCCATCCTCGACACGGCGGCAACGCCGCTCGGGCTCGGGTCCGGCGGCGCGTACCGTGAGATCCTCGCCTGCAAGGCGATCCACGGGATGCCCACCGGCGGTGCGTACCACAACATGACGGTGTCGTGGACCTGGCTCAAGCGCTGGAGAGGGACCAAAAAGAACCCCTCGAACCTTGCCGCGGGATACGCGGGCAAGGACGAACTGCTCGCGCAGATGTCGCACCACTACCTGGGCGGCATGGACGGTGTCATCCAGGCAGCATGGTCCGCCCCCGATATCGGCTGCAACATGATCGCCAGCACGCTCGGTGCCGACCTGATCATGTATGGCCCGATCGAGAACGTCGAGGCGATCATCACCGCACAGGCATACACCGACATCGTGATCTACGAGGCAGCCCGCGAATTCGGCATCGAGATCAAGTCCGAAGAACACCCGTTCTTCAAACTCATCTAATCTTTTTTTCAGGATTTGTTACGCACCGGGGGCAAACGCACCTCCCGATCACCAGGGGCTTTCTCGGGACTCACTTCGTTCGGTCACTCGATGATCAGCTGAGGCTCTGTAGAGATCGTGTTCCACAATATCTTTGACGGGGGGTTTCACCCCCGCCCGACCCCCCCACCTGGAGAAGATAACCCTGCACAATGGCTTATCGCTGGTGGAAAGCGAGCGAAGCGAGCGGGAGGAGAACAACGTTCTTAGAGGCATGAGTACAACGAGTGTGAGAAGGACAGGGTCCTTCGAATGCTCTCATTCGTCCGCATTCCTGGCAGATGAATTCTCCAAAACCGGAAAAAGAGCGTGATATCGTTAATGTTCCAGGCGCTTGAGTGCTGCTTCGGCCGCGAGCCGCACGCCCTCGTCCGGGTCATCGAGAAGTACGCGGACGGGCTCGAGCGCACGCTCATCGCCGATCTTTCCCAGCGCGAAGGCGGCATTTTTCCGCACCTTCCTCTTGGGGTCCTCGAGCGCCCGTATCAGGGGCTCCACGGCCCGTGCATCCCCGATCAGCCCGAGTGCCTGTGCGGCGGCGAGGCGGACCCATTTGCTCCTATGCGAGAGGCAGCGCAGCAGCGGTTCCACCGCCTCCGGGTCCCCGATCTGGCCGAGCGAGCGTGCGGCGATCCACTGCACGTCCACGAATTCATCGTCGAGGGCCGCGATAAGCGGGCGCACCGCCCGCCGGTCCCCCACCCGGCCGAGCGCTTCGGCTGCTCTCCAGCGGACATTGAGGTATTTGTGCGTGAGAAGCGGTATTAAATCGGCGATTGCCTTATCCTGTTCGAGTTTTGCCACACTCGGCTCTTCATACTCATTGCGTGCGGTCGGGGCCATCCTTCCTCCTCAGCAAGCGGTGGTTGCTTCCCCGGTATAACTCTTTGGATTTCCCGGCCCCGTCAACGGCGGCGGTGCTCCGG
>DSDF01000025.1 GCA_011048835.1 Methanoculleus sp.
AGCACGGGGTCAACGTCCTCTTCACCGCCCCCACCGCCTTCCGGGCCATCCGACGGGAGGACCCGGAAGGAGCCCACATCCGGCGCTACCGGCTCGATGCCTTCAGGGCGCTCTTTTTAGCCGGGGAACGCTGCGATCCCGAGACCCTGCACTGGGCGGAGGAGCGCCTCGGCGTGCCGGTCATCGACCACTGGTGGCAGACGGAGACCGGGTGGGCGATCGCGGGAAACCCCCTCGGCCTCGAACGCTTCCCGGTCAAGCCCGGGTCCTGCACCCTGCCCATGCCCGGCTACGACGTCCGGGTCTTCGACGATGCAGGGTCCGGGCTCCCCCCGGGCGGCACCGGCAGCATCGTGATCAAGCTCCCCCTCCCCCCGGGCTGTTTTCCCTCGCTCTGGCAGGACGATGCCGGGTTCGTGGCGACCTATCTTGCCGCCTACCCGGGCTACTACCTGACCTCGGACGCCGGCTCCATCGACGAGGACGGCCACCTCTGGATCATGGGCCGCACCGACGACATCATCAACGTCTCCGGCCACCGGATCTCCACGGGGGCCATCGAGGAGGTGCTCGCCTCGCACCCGGCCGTGGCGGAGTGCGCCGTGGCGGGGGTGGCCGATGCGGTCAAGGGGGAGGTGCCGCTGGGGTTCGTGGTGCTCAAGGCGGGCGCCGGCCACGACCCGGATGCGGTCGTCGCCGACCTCGTCCGCCTGGTCCGCGAGCATATCGGGCCGATCGCCGTCTTCAAGAAGGCGGCGGTCGTCCGGCGGCTTCCCAAGACGCGGTCCGGCAAAATCCTGCGGGGCACCATGAAGAAGATCGCCGACGGCAGCCCCTTTGCCGTGCCGGCCACCATCGACGACCCGGCGGTGCTCGACGAGATCGCCCGGGCCCTCGCCGGGCTCGGGTATCCCCGGCACCCGGCCCCTCAGCGTTCGCGCAGACCGTCGTAGCGAAACAGCAGCTCGGTCACCCTGCGGACGTCCTCGCCGTCCGTGCGCGCCAGTGCGAGATAGTGGGAAAAGACCTGGTCGGTGACCACGTGCAGCCCCGGCTTGTACATGTCGGCGTGCAGCATCAGGTCGAAGGACCGGGCCTCGCTCTCGGTGAGGCGGAGGCTGCGGTATTCGCCGGTATGCGGCATATAGGTGGGGTTCTCCTCCCGCGATGTCGCCAGCACCAGCTCGGCGAGCGGAGTGCGGGGGATGGGCTCGGCGATGGAGATGAAGATGTCGTCGAGGGGGTTGGCGGCGATGAACTCTTTGGTCGCCTCGTAGTCCTCCGCCGTCTCGGTGGGGTAGCCGACGATGAAGCTGCCCGCCGGGTGCAGCCCGTGGTTGCGGCACGCTGCGACGGCCTCTTCGGCCTGGGCCACCGTGGCGCCTTTCCCCATCCGGCGGAGGATGCGGTCGCTGCCCGACTCCAGTCCGAAAAAGATCCAGCCGATGGTGTACTGCCGGATCGCCTCCAGTATCTCGTCGTTGATGCAGTCCACCCTGATATCGGGCGCCGAGACGTTCTTCGGCCCCAGTACCCCGGCGAGGGCGGCGAGCAGCTCGATGACCGCGTCGTTGTCGATGGAGCCTGCATAGTTGAACAGCGACCCCGTGCCGCCCGAGATGGAGATGCGGCGGGCACCTTTCTCCCGGAATGCCTCGACCTCCTCGACGATGCGGCTGATCTCGCGGCTGCGGATGGATCTCCCGAAGAACCGGGGCACCTGGCAGAAGGTGCAGGCCCCGATGCAGCCCCGGTGCGTCTCGATGTAGACGTTCGCTCCCCGGATGCTTTGTGCGGCGATGTCGTCGGGGATGAGGGGGGGAGGGTGCTCGATGGACGCCGGCGGCGCCCGGGGCCGCACCACGACCGCATCGCCCTTTCGAATGGCCACGCCTTCCGCCTCCGCGACCGGGGTGCCGGCGGCCAGGTCGCGCACCGTCTGCTCGCCCTCGCCCACCACCACGGCGTCGGGGGCGAGCTCGCCGAGGACGATCTCCGGGTAGGCGGAGACCGGGCCCCCCGCCACGCACACGCCCCCCGCCTCACGGTGGCGGGCGACAAACCCCCGGATCGCGGGGTCGAGGAGGTGCTGGGTGGAGTAGAGGCTCAAAAACACCATCTCGCCGGGATCGGCGGTGCAGCGGTTCCTGAGGGAGACCTCGTGGCCCGCATCCCGCAGCACGCCCCCGATGAGCATGGCGCCGTAGGTATACATCTCCGGTGAGATCACTGCACAGCGCATTACAAGGTATCGGTCAGCGCTGCTCTTGAAGAATACGGTCCCG
>DSDF01000097.1 GCA_011048835.1 Methanoculleus sp.
AATTCGGTCATTGCATAAGGTTCGAGCAGTTCAGTGACGCGGTTTATGATAATATCTTGAAAACCACCCAACACAGAGTCTATCGCAAACGAGATGAGACCGAACACAAATTCGCATACTACATTGAATAATTCTGGTACCATGCTTACCATAGTCCCCCTGATCTGATCGTACCAGCTAAATCAGAAAGTGATATACTTACCAGTCATGGGGTGAAAGTGTTTTTGAATCCTCAAAACCAGGACCATTGTGACGATTACGCTCAAATGCTAAAAAATATTCATATTTCCCTTCCTTAATTCTTGCGAATGAGCTGCATATTTCCCGCAGCTCACTTTCAACACTCCCCCTCTGACCCTATATACCGCCGCCCACAGACCCCACCTCCATGCACCGAAGAGACATCCTGTTCAGCGACCACACCCTCTTCCGGGACCAGGAGGTTTTCGACTTCCACCACGTTCCCGAGCAGTTCCACCACCGGGGCGCCCAGATCACCGAACTGGCGGACCTCGCCAGGCCAGGCATGGAGGGCGCCAGCCCGGGCAACGCCATCCTGCGGGGGATGCCCGGCACCGGCAAGACCACCACCGTGCTCAAACTCTTCGACCAGATCGAGGAATCCACCCGGCGGATCGTGCCGGTCTACGTCAACTGCCATACCGACCGTACCCAGTTCGCCGTGTACGCCAAAATCTTCGAGAAATTCGCCGGCCACTCCCTACCAGCCTCGGGCACGCCACTCGCCGAGCTGATGAAAAAGGTGGCCCATCTCGTGCAGGACAAGGACTGCGCGCTGCTCGTCTGCCTCGATGACGCCAACTACCTCCTCTACGAGCAGGAACTCAACGGCCTGCTCTACACCCTGCTGCGGCTCCACGAAACCTATGGCAGGGTGCGGATTGGCGTCTTCGCCATTGTCAGCGACATGTCCCTCGACCTGCGCAGGGCGGTGGACAACCGCGTCTTCTCGGTCTTCCACCCCGACGAGGTGACCTTCCCGCCGTACGGCAAGAGCGAGATGCGGGAGATCCTCGGGGAGCGGATCCGGCAGGGCCTCTACCCTAACACCATGAAGAAAAATGCCCTGGACCTCGTCGTGGACCTCGCCTGCGAGCAGGGCGATGTCCGGGTGGGCATCGACCTCATCCGCAAGGCCGCCCGCACCGTCGAGCGGGAAGGCCGTCCCGCCGTGACCAGAAACGACATCGTCGCCGTCAGCCGGCACGTCGTCTCGCCCCTCCTGCAGACCAGGGCCGAACACCTCACCGCCGCCGAGCTGGAGGTCCTCTACCACCTCGCCCGGATCTCCACCGAGGGAGAAGTGGAGATGATCGCCGGCATGGTGTTCAGCGCCCTCAAAGAGCAGATGAAGATCAGTTACACCACCTTCCACGAGCGCCTGAAGAAGTTCGAGCAGGACGGGTTCATCAACCTGCATCTCCGCACCGGCCGGGGGCGGACGCGGGAGATCGTGCTCCGCTACGATCCGCTGCAGGTGATGGAGGCGTGCGGATCCCGGCACTCCGCCTGAAAGTACCCACCCTCCTCCTCCACCCTTGTTACGGGAAACAACCCGCAATGGTCGGGACAAATAGTTCCCGGTAAAGTAACGTTCATATCCCCCTTCGTTTTCAGATTCCGCATTTCCGCTCCATCTTTTTATTGCCCGATCCCCGACGCACTATCTGGCACCGGCTATCGTCCGGCGCCGGCATCGCACACGACAACACATGAGGTTAGGCAATGAACACACGGCCACGACCAGTAACACGAGAAGACATCGAGGCCTTCGAAAAGCAGTATCCCCTCTACCAGGGCATCGGCCGGATCATGATCCGCGAGGGCATCTGGATTCTCGTAGAATCGCACGGAGAACAGAACGAACCCAGAGGTGGCAGCCCGGAACAACAGCTTAGCCGCACCGTTTCCCAGGCCGCCAATGGTACTCGGCATCACAACCACATAAAGCTGCAGTCGATCGGGGGTGGGTGCTGGTGACCGCCGAGGAACTCACCGACCACCCGATCGACCCGGTCCCCCTCTACCTCATCCCCCAGATCATCTCCGGGGAGATACGCCGCCACGGCGGGACCATCTCGGAGATGAACATCCGGCGCACCGGGGGCCACATCTACGCCATTACCATCCGCACCCGGACCGAAGGAGGCGAGAGCGATGCAGCCTGAAGCCGGCACCATCGCCCTCGGCGAGCGGGAGACGCTCGTCATCACCGTGGAGAGCGAGCAGTACTACCTCACCGACGAGGACGTGCGCAC
>DSDF01000040.1 GCA_011048835.1 Methanoculleus sp.
CGCACCCGGGTGCGCGGCGAACGAGGACTGCATTGATTTCCACATCAGCTGGGGCTGCTCTGTGGTATAGCGGACGAATGCCCGCCCGTAGAACTGCATCTTTTTGTGGGCCGGCACGAGGGTGCCCGCCGGGCGGCACCTTCCCCGCCTGACCATTTCCACGGCCTCCTCGACCGTCGCGCCGTTTTCCACCTCGGTCCAGGTGTAGCCGAGCATGTAGGTGGCGTGGGCGTCGCTGCCCCCCGTCTCGGGCAGGCCTGCGGTGTTCCGCACCATCATGTTGCTCAGGCGGTCGGTGCCGTTGAATGCCTCCACGGCGTCGAAGCCGAGGGCGGCGTAGCCGGCATAGCCGGTGCAGGAGTGGGGATGGGGGGCGATGGAGAGGCCCCCTTCGGCTGCGATATGGTCGATCACGCCTGTGATCTCGCCGGTGGCCGGGAGGGCGTCAAGGCACAGGCCGATCCAGTGGCGGTCGAGCGCCATGTGCCCTCCCTCGACGCCGGGGATGACCAGGATGCCGAACTCACGGGTCAGGCCGCGGGCCTCCCGGCGGGAGAGGAGGCGGCCGTGATCGGTGACGCACAGGCCGTCGAGCCCGATCGCCCGGGCATATTTCACGGTCTCGCGAAGCGAATGGAGCCCGTCGGGCGAACGGCTGGTGTGGACGTGAAAATCAATCCGCACCGGGCCGTCCTCCCCGGATGGACGGGAAAAAAATGTGATTCCTGGTACTCTGCATGTGCATCTGCGTCTCTGCCGGATCCCTATTGGTGCACAGGCATTATCAACGCATTGCTTTGACCAGCGCCAACGCTCTACTGTACGAAACGGCCGCGGTCGCCCGGCTCATCCTGTCAGGTTGATGTCGTCGCCTCAGCCAGTTCCTCGACGGGAGCATTGGCGGCGTTTGCCTTCACGCTCTCGATACCCTTCAGGCAGGCTGCACGGGATTTATAGGCCTGGCTGACCGCGATAATCTGTCCGTTTGCGGCTTTCAGCCTGAAGCGGTATTCTCCGGCCCTGTCATGGTAGACTTCGAATTTACCGACCATTCAACATCACCACGGATGAAAAATGGGGATCCTTCTATAAAAAACAATAGGGTCGCCCGATGCCGGGATGGGCTCACCGCTCGCGTGCAATGGAGCAGAAGTACATCCGGTCGCCGAACCGGGCAAAAGCCCTCGAAACCTCCACGGAAAAGACAGTCCCGTCTTTTTTCCGGTGAATGGCGGTTGTCCGCTCCCGCTTCCCCGGCAGGGCGCCCCGCCACATCTCCTCCCACCGGGTGCGGGTGATGGAGGGGTTGACGTCGTAGACGCTGATCTGCCTGAGTTCGTCGGGGGTATACCCGAGAAGGTCGGCGGCGGTGCGGTTTGCCCGGTAGATCCGGCCCCCGTGGTCAAAGAGCAGGATGGAATCGGACGCGTGATCGAAGGCGAACCGGGTGAAGAGCAACTCCCGCTCCACCTCCTCCTTCTCGGCGATCACCCGCAAGAGGGTCCTGTTCGCCTCCTGGATCTCCCCCGTGCGCTTCTCGATGAGGGTCTCCACGTTGCGGTGGTACTGCTCGAGCTGCTCTTCGCAGTGCCGCAGGCGGGTGATGTCCAGCCCGACCGCGTGGTAGCCGGTGATCGCCCCGTCAGGCCCGGCGATGCCTGAAAACGTCCACCGTTCCCAGTCAAGGGTCCCGTCGGGGCGGATGGTGCGCAGGTCGAGAAATGGCGCGGGCGTCTCCGGGGCGAGGGAGGCGAGGTGCCGCTTCACCGCAGCTCTCCCCTCCAGCGCCACCAGGGAGAGAAAGCCGGAGCCGATCAGCTCCTCCTCCGTCCGCCCGCTATGCCGGCAGTACGCCTCGTTGGCACACGAAATCGTCATATCGGGCCGGATGTGGAGGATCCATTCGGTCTGGTCGCGGGCAAGGGCGGCGTAGCGCTTCCGCCAGGCGTCCCGCTCCGCCGCTGCCGTTATTGCAGGGGTTTCGTCCTCGATCACGATGGCGCAGCCGTCCCGTCCGGTGTCGAAGACCGCGGGGATGAGCTGGATGTGCAGGTGCCGGCGTGTGCCCCCGATGGGGGTCTGGAGGGGAACATGCGCCGGGGTGCCGCGCACGGCCTCGCGGCACCGTGCGATGAACCCCTCGTCCGTAAAGAGGGGGTAGGGGAGGTCTTCGATCCCCTCCCCGTAGAGCACCTCGAGGGGGCAGCCGAGGAAGGCGAGGGCGTCGGCGTTCACCA
>DSDF01000031.1 GCA_011048835.1 Methanoculleus sp.
ATGAGTAATAACGGTTTAGATTTCACAGAAGAGGTGATTACGCGTTTTATCAGGGAACAGACGACACCCGGGCATGTATTTTTTGATTGCCGCCGCTCAGGCGATGGCACTCGAATTCATGCCGCGCTGAATCCCTGAAACCCGGAACGGTGCGGATTTTTACCGGTGGTGCGCGAACAATGAATGCATAAATCTTCTTCAGTCCATCTGACTCACGCATGCCTGATTTATCGATACCATTGATTTATTGCATCGGAGATCACAGGTACTGTAGCTGAAGCGCAACCTGATGCATATTCGGGATTTGAAGTGGAGATCTGGGCATTATGGGAAAAGGAAAGGTAGTTCTTGCATTCTCCGGGGGGCTGGATACCTCCATCTGCGTCCCCCTTCTCAAAGAGCACTATGGCTTTGACGAGGTCATCACCGTTGCCGTTGATGTCGGGCAGCCCGAAGCCGATATCGAGCGTGCGACGCAGAAGGGCAGACAGATTGCCGACAAACACTACACGATCGACGTCAAGGACCGGTTCGTTGAGGAGTATATTTTCCCCTCGATCAAGGCAAACGGGTCCTATGAGGGCTATCCGATGGGCACCTCACTCGCCCGCCCGCTCATCGCGGAAGAGATCGTCAATATCACGAGAAGCGAAGGGGCCGAAGCGGTGGCACACGGCTGTACCGGCAAGGGCAACGACCAGCTGCGATTCGATTTCATTTTCAGGTCTGCCGGACTGGAAATCATCGCACCCATGAGGGAGATGAACCTCACGCGGGACTGGGAGATCGAGTATGCCCGCGAACACGGCATACCGGTTTCGGTCGGCAGGGAAAACCCCTATAGTATCGATGAAAACTGCTGGAGCAGGAGCATCGAGGGAGGCATTCTCGAGAACCCGGCGCATCATCCTCCCGAAGACATCTATGCATGGACGGTCTCCCCCACACAGGCGCCCGATACGCCCGAGACGGTCCGGATCTCGTTCGAGAAAGGTATCCCCGTGGCCCTCAACGAAGAAGACCTGACCGGCCTTGCGCTGATCCAGCGGCTCAACCTCATCGCCGGGCGGAACGGCGTCGGCCGGAACGACATGATCGAGGATCGCATCCTCGGGATCAAGGCACGCGAGATCTACGAGCACCCTGCGGCGACCGCCATTCTCGCGGCCCACCGCGATCTGGAACATCTCGTGCTCTCGCGCCAGGAGCTTGCCTTCAAACAGTGTGTGGATGAAAAATGGGCTGAACTCGGCTATATGGGGCTGGTGCATGAGCCGCTCTTTGCGGCCCTCAACGCGTTCATCGACACCACCCAGCAGCGCCTGTCCGGTACCGTCGATGTCGTGCTCTACAAGGGCAGCGTGCATGTCGCCGGCAGGAGCTCGGTTTCAGGGCTCTATTCCGATGAGATGGTCTCTTTTGACAGCCCGATGCTGGACCAGACCCATTCCGTCGGTTTCTCGGCGTTCTTCGGCCTCCAGGCGCGTATGCACAAACATATGCACCGCTAGAAGCGCCTCCTGCAGCTGTGCCCCGGGATTCGCTCCCGGGGTGCAGTCGTAGGCTGCGCTGATGGTGACGACGATGAGCGATTTCGCCGGAAACGACGGGCGCTCTTTTTCGCCATCCCGTACATCTCGTCATCGTCCGGCCCGCTGGTGTGGATCCCGGCATGGCCCTTGACCTGAAAACAGCGCTTCGTACCGGCGTCCCTGACGTGGAACGCAGCGATGGGTTTTTCCTGCAGGTTCTGCAGCGTTTTTTCATGAAGTTGGCGCATATCCGGAGCGTGGCGTCGTCGCGCACCCGGGCGGGCGGTATGGGAACCCCAATGAATTTCTGGTTGTTCGGGTGCAGCACGTCTTTCATCTCGCCGGTCAGGACTGCACGACGACTCCTCTCCCGGGTTTCGTGGTACCTCCGGGGGATGGTTGGCCCCCGACAGCACGGCGTTCTCTCACGCACGGCACCGGAGAGGAAAAAGCGTTGCCCGGGGACAGGCGACAATGGTGAGGGGGATGCGAAAAAATGAGAATGTATACAACTCGTTGATCGAATAGGTTTGGAGAATGCCTCTAGCAGGAGGGGGCTGCACGCCATCGAAGAACGTTGTTCTTCTCCATCTCGCTTCGCTCGCACATCGAAGAACGTTGTTCTTCTCCATCTCGCTTCGCTCGCACATCGAAGAACGTTGTTCTTCTCCATCTCGCTTCGCTCGCA
>DSDF01000058.1 GCA_011048835.1 Methanoculleus sp.
CTCATCGTCGACGACGTCACCGATACCGGCGACACCCTGGCCGTTACCGTGGATCACGTCGCCTCCCTCGGTCCCGCCGAGGTGCGCACCGCGGTCCTCCAGCACAAAAACACCTCGCGGCACACCCCCGACTACTTCGCCGAGTTCGTGACCGGCTGGTCGTGGATCATCTATCCCTGGGCGGTGCACGAGGACCTGGTGGGGTTCGCCGCGCGGGTGATGGGCTCAAAAGCACAATTTTTTGAAGAGATCAAGGCTAAGCTCGCCGCCCGGTTCGCCATCCGGGTCGCCGACGATGACCTGCGGGCGGCCCTCGAGGACCTGGTGGCCATGGGGGAGGCCGAGCAGGTAGGGGTGCTCTACCGGGCGGTGCAGGGCCCGGATTAGACAAACGCCACCACCACGGCGTAGAGTTCGTACCAGTAGGGAATGAGCACCCGGGAAAACCCCGCGTCTCTGAGCATGTCCTTGAACACCGCCAGCGTGGGGACCTGGTGCAGGATATCGTCCCTGGACGCGATCATGGCGTCGGCCTCCTCGCGTGCAACGCCGCTTTCCACCATGTACTCCCGCCAGTGCGCCCGGTAGATCCCCTCCTCCCATGCGGTCTCGGGGAGAAAGGCGTCACCCACGATGAGCCGTCCCCCCGCCCGCAGCGCCGCTGCGCTCCGGCGGAGGATCTCCTCCTGTTCGGGGATGGCGAGGGCGAAGAGGACCTGTGTCGCGGCGATGATGTCGAAGGCTTCGGCGGGCCACGGCGCCCTGATATCCGCCTCGACAAAGGTGACCGCGTCGAGTCCGGGCTTCTGGCGGGCCAGGGCGATCATCGCCGGGTTGCGGTCGATGGCGGTGATCGCTGCGCCGGGGTTGGCCTGCCTGAGTGTGCGGGTGAGCCAGCCGGTGCCGCTGCCCAGCTCCAGGATATCCACCTCCCCGGCGGGGAGGTACTCGGCGGCGGTCCCGAAGAAGACGGCGTAGTTGGGCAGGCAGCACCGCAGCAGGTCGTCGTAGCGTTCGGGCCGCTCCAGATCCCGGAGCGTGGTCTGCCGGTGCTCGCTGTGCATTGTTCCTCCCTTCTTCCCTCGACCGGTATAAAGGCTCTCCTGCGCGAGGGGTGGTCGTCCATCTGCGCCCGTCGCGACCCCCCCGGCACCGACGACTGCACAGCGGGCGTCCTCCCGGCTCCCGCGAGGAGGGCGGCACCCCGGCGGTTTTTTCCCATGGCTGCAATTCCGACTGCCCCGCCTGCCCGAACGCCCTGCACCCGCAGGTGGCTGCCGCGCCGCTCGCAGGGACGCTGCGTCTGGTGGTCGGCGGGTACTCCCGGGGTGCCCGGGTGCGTACGCGAAAAAAAGGTGTTATCCGCCGCACTCGCCGTCCCAGCGGCGGAACGCCTCCTGGATCTCGTCTGAGGAACTGATGTTCTCTTTTGCGAGGATCTCATCGATGCTCTGTCTGATACCTTCCCGCCGTTCCCTGAAGTGCTCCACCGGGATGACCTGGTCGATGCGGTAGAAGAGGTGGGTGGAATCGAGGCCCACGAACAGGTGCCCCTCGATCTCGGCAACCTGTTCGATCGTCCCCTCCGTGCCGGTGCTCGGGTAGCGGACCTTCAGCCCGATGAGCCCTGCGGTCTCGTCCATGGAAGGGGGTGGCCCATCCTGCCGTAAATACCTGACGGTCGTGCCCGTCCACGGATGCGGGCCCCCCGGCTCTCTCAGCCCCTTTTTTCCGCCCTGCACGCCACGTAGCCGCATTCGAGCCCTTCCATCACCGCAATCAAAAATCCCGCCCCCTCCAGCATGGCCCGCACCTCGGCCTCCGTAGAGAAACGGGCGTCGCCAAAAAACATCGAGGTCCGCCGTTCGGCGGCATACCTTCTCCCGAGTTCCCCCTCGCGGTCGATGAAGGCCAGCAGCAGGCTGCCGCCCGGCACGAGTACCCGCATCACTTCGGCAAACGCCGCCGGAACATCGTGGAAAAAGGAGATGGCTGTTGCCATCAGCACCAGATCGAACGAGGCACCGCAAAAGGGGAGGTGCTCCGCCACACCCCTCAGCACCTCCATGCCGCGGCGGTGTGCCATCCGCCCCATGGCGAGCGAGGGCTCCAGCCCGAGGGAGATGCCCAGCGGGAGGGCCATGCGCCCGGTGCCCACCCC
>DSDF01000112.1 GCA_011048835.1 Methanoculleus sp.
AAGAACATCGAGCGGTAGACAGGGCCGGTGTCGTCGCCAGCACCTCACCACCCTCCTTCGGATAGATTGTTATTTGAGCCTGCATACACACTACACCATGCACTACCTGATCACCGGCGGCGCAGGGTTCATCGGGTCCCACCTTGCCGATGCCCTCGCCGGATCGCACGATATCACCATCCTCGACGATCTCAGCTCCGGCAACCTCACCAATATCCGGCACCTCCTCGAAAGCGAACGGTGCACCTTTGTCGAGGGGACCTTCACCGACGAGGATCTCGTGCTGTCGCTCTGCGATGGCATCGACGGCATCTTTCATCTCGGCGCCCTCACCTCGGTGCAGCAGTCGGTGGAGGCGCCCCGCCGCGCCCACGAGGTGAACATCGGCGGGACCCTCACCCTGCTGATCGCCGCCCGCGAGCACGCGGTGCGCAAAATGGTGTTTGCCTCCACCGCGGCGCTCTACGGCAACAATCCCGTCTTTCCCAAGACCGAGACCATGCTCCCCGAGCCCCTCTCCCCCTACGCGGTCTCCAAACTGACCGGCGAGTACTACTGCCGCATCTTTTCCGACCTCTACGGGGTGAAAACCGCCTGCCTGCGCTTTTTCAACGTCTTCGGCCCGCGGCAGGACCCCCACTCCGACTACGCGGCGGTCATCCCCATCTTCATCTCCCGCCTGCTGGAGGGGCGCCCCCTTACCATCTTCGGCGACGGGGAGCAGACCCGGGACTTCATTTTTGTCAAAGACGTGGTGGCCGCGAATATCCGGGCCATGGAGGGCGATACGGAAGGGGTGTTCAACATCGCCCGGGGCGAGCGGACCAGCCTCAACGATCTTGCATCGATGCTTGCCGATATCGCGGGCAGCAGGACGGAGATCGTTTACGAGGCGCCGCGCGCAGGTGATGTGCGCCACTCGATGGCGGATGTCTCGAAGGCGCGGGATCTCCTCGGGTTCAGCCCGGCGCATTCGATCGGGGATGGACTGGAGGAGACCGTCATATGGTTCGAGGCGCATCGAAACTGAGAATGGGAGGAAACTCTTTCGAAAAGAATGGACAGTCGGTATTTCGACAATGCTAATCAACGACATTTTTCGGGGAAAAATCCCTGAAAACAATCACTCTCCATCTTCGAATCGCATTTGTTTCTGAGAACAGATCTGAGAATTCTCCGGAACGCATACTGCATTCCCGATTCATATATAAACATATTGTATTTATAATAATAATTATATAATATAAATTTAAATGATGCATCGACCATCATACGCTGAAGTTCATTCAGGTTACAACGGCGAGTGGAACGATGAAAATCTCCATCATTGGAAGCGGCTACGTGGGCATGGTGACCGGTGTCTGTTTTGCCGAACTCGGCAACGAGGTCACCTTCCTCGATATCGATGCGCGAAAAATTGCCGCCATCAACGAGGCGAAATCACCCGTCTACGAAACGGGCCTCGAGGTGATGCTTGCCGGCAACCGGTCACGCATTGCGGCAACCACGGATTATCAGGAGGCCATTGACACCACCGATATCACCTTTGTCTGCGTGGGGACCCCCTCCGACGACGACGGAGCCATCGACCTGAAGTACATCCGTGCGGCGAGCACCGATCTCGGGCATGCGCTCCGGCGCAAGGAGGGGAGGCATACCGTCATCGTGAAGAGCACCGTGCTCCCCGGCACCACGGAGCAGGTGGTCGGACCGATACTCGAGGAGGCCTCGAACACGCGCGCGTTTGTCGATTTCGGTCTCGGGTCCAACCCCGAATTCCTGCGAGAAGGGGTTGCGGTCAGGGACTTCATGAACCCCGATCGCATCGTGTTCGGGACCGGCGACGAGCGGACACGCGCCATCATGGACGAACTCTATGCACCCTTCTCCTGCCCCAAGCTCGCCACGTCGATCAA
>DSDF01000070.1 GCA_011048835.1 Methanoculleus sp.
CCGCGTGAACATCGCGCCACGCGCAGGGGCGTGCGGGGAGGCAACCGGATGAGTGTGGCGATCGATGTCAGGAATGCAACAAAAGTCTTCGGCACCTTCACCGCCGTCGACCACATCTCGTTCGAAGTTCGGGAAGGCGAGATCTTCGGGTTCCTCGGGCCGAACGGAGCGGGCAAGACCACCACCACCCGGATGCTCACCGGTATCATCCCCATGGACGCCGGGAGCGTAACGATCTTCGGCCACGATATCGGAAAAGAGGCGGTCAGGGCAAAACAGCGGTTCGGCGTCGTGCCCGAGACCTCGACCGCATACGTCGACCTGACCGCATGGCAGAACCTGATGCTCATGGGCGAGCTCTACGGGGCCGACCGTGCGCGGGCGGCGCGGCGGTCGCATGACCTGCTCGAGACCCTCGGGCTTGCAGAAAGAAGCCACCAGAAGGTGCGGGAATACTCAAAAGGCATGAAACAGCGGCTCATCCTGGCGATGGCGCTCCTCCACGAACCCGAGCTCCTCTTTCTCGACGAACCGACCAGCGGGCTCGACGTGCAGAGCGCCCGGATGATACTCTCCATGCTGCGCGCGCTGAACGCGGACGGGACCACCATCTTTCTCACCACCCACAACATGGAGGAGGCCAACCGGCTCTGCGACCGGGTCGGGATCATCCGGGAGGGGAGGATCGTCGCCATCGACGCACCCGAAAAGCTGAAGAGCGCTCTCGACCGCCTGCACCGGATCGAGGTGAGCTTCGACGGCGAGATCCCTGCAGGCGATCTCGCCTCGCTGGAGGGCATTGCCCGGGCGGAGCGCACGGGAGATAAGTGGCAGATCACGGCGGAGAACCCGGATCAGGCCATCCGGTCGCTGGTGGCCTTCAGCGGCCGCCACGGCGCGGCGATCCTCACCCTGCAGACCCTCGCCCCGTCGCTCGACGACGTCTACCTGACGCTGACGCGGGGGAGGGAACCATGAACCTGCGATGGTCCTCCGACCAGCTCCGCCGGGCATGGGCGATTGCGAAGAAGGATATCCGCATCTATTACCTGAAAGGCCCTGTGCTCATCTTCGGCGTTTTCATGCCGGTCTTTCTCTTCCTGGCCTTTTACCTTGGGGGGCGGAACCTCCCCCTCCCGTTCCTCCTCTCCGGGCTCACGGGCATGGCCCTCTTCTTCACCTCGACCGCCGTGTCCCCCGCGATCTTTCCCTGGGAAGGGCAGGCGCGGACCCTCGAACGCCTTGCCGCCTGCCCGGTGACCGTCGAGGCGATCGTTTTCGGCGACATGATCGCCTCCGTCCTCTTCGGCATCGGGGTCACGGCAGTGCCGCTGTTTCTCGCCCTCGCGCTCGGTCTTCCGCTCTTGCAGGGCGTCGTGCTCGCCTTTGCCGTTATCCTCGCCGCATTCTGTTTCTCGGCCCTCGGGATACTCCTCGCCGTCCCTCCTACGAACGTGCCCTCGAACATCATGATGCTCTCCTCGCTGCTGAAGTTCCCGCTGGTGTTCATCTCCGGCATTTTCGTCCCGCTGGAGCAGTTACCGGCATGGGGCATGGCGCTCGCGGTCGCATCACCGCTCACCTACTTTGTCGATATCGTCCGGTACTCGTTGACCGGCACCCACTCCTTCCCGGTGCTCGCCGACATCGGAGCACTCGCCGCATTCGCCCTTGTGTTCACCACGCACGCGATGGTTTTGCACCGCCGAACCCTGCCGCGCAGAATATAGCCGCGAGCGAGGGGATCGCCCTTTCGCGGATCATTTCACCGCGGATCATCGTCGAACAGCGCGCAGGGGGCCCCGGATCGATCCGCATGTGGCCGCACAATAGCACAATAACCTTGATAATAGGGCAGGAAGGGCACAC
>DSDF01000054.1 GCA_011048835.1 Methanoculleus sp.
CATGGCTTCAGTCGTCACCGCCATGCCGTCAACCGATGTGACGATGGCATGATCGGCCTGTGCCATGAGGCGGGAGAGCGAGGGGTGCGTGGTCGTGCGGTAGCCCCGGTAGCCTGGCGATTCTTCCGGCGTGCACCGGAAAGCCCCGTCTCGCGAATAGATCCTGACCGTGATGCGCCTTCCTGCCGGCATGCTGTGATCCAGCGGAAGAGGGCTCGTTGCACCAACGTCCACCCAGGCGCATTCGTCAGATCCTACGTCTATCATCCCGTTGTGACTGAGCACAACTCCTTCTCGGTATTGACCCTCCTCGAGCGAGGAGGTAACCAGGTGATGAGGCATCCGCAACGGCGGAAGGACCCCCGCATGCCGCAGCAGTTCAGAGCGCCCGAACAGGTGCTTTCTGAGGTACTGCGGTGTCTCGGCATACTGCAGGAGGGCCGTCATCTCCCGCCATGCAGGATGGCGGCGATCCCGGTAGAGGGCTATTTCATCAACCCGGAAGACTGCTGCCGCCCGGGCGATCTGGCCCACCTTGTATGCCCTGAGTTTGGGGTCCGCGGTTTCTGCCGTGAACGACGAGGGAATGGCCATCGAAAGGTGGTATGAACGTTTCGGCTCCATTCCCCGCAACAGATAACCCCATAACGGTTTCCTAACTATTCACCAGAATTCGATATAAACCTTGTTGTAGGCCGCGACACCGGATCAGGAATACGGCGGTGCAGATAAGGGGAAAAATCGACAGGGTATACCGGATGCGCCGGCCTCACCCGAAGTAGAGTTCGCCTTCGTCGGTGATGTACACGTCGATTTTTTCACGGACAAAGCGCCCTCTGATTCGCTCGGGGACCGACTCACGCATCCGGTTGACCAGGCTGATGGTGTCATACCGTACCTTGATATGCACTTTTTCCGCCTCCGCAAAAATGTTACTGACGGCGTCGAGGACGTCAGTTCCGCCACGGATGGTATAGATATGGGTCGCATCGAGCGTGTAGAGGAATTCGAGCGTATCTTTGGCTTTCCGGATGTTTTCAAGCGCCGCTTTTTCTATGGTGCAGATATTTGCTTTGGACGTGTGGATGAGATCGGCGATCTGCTGCTGTGTCAATCCCTGTTTTCTGTAGCGCAACACCTCCTTCTGCCGATCGGTAATAAGCCCCTGTTTCATCGTACCAATGTATGCATATTGAAATTTAAACACTTTTCTTTAACATGCGCCCTCCGGAAAAACGAAATTAAGTCTGATTCAAAACTTTTATTACCAAACTTGATGATATTGTGTTGTTCCTCAAATTTGAGAGGTGTAAACATGGTAGTTAAAGTCGGAGTTGCAAAACTAGGCAATATTGCTAGCGGTGTAATGGTCGAGCTTCTGCTCGACGAGCGTGCAGACCGTGAAGATATGATCACCTTCATGGCAACCAGCGGAACCAAGCTTCAGCCCGAGGACGTCGACCGTGTCGTCTCGAACCTCAAGGCATGGGGGCCTGACTTCGCCATCGTCGTCTCCCCGAACGGCGTTCTCCCCGGACCCACCGGTGCTCGCGAGGCCCTCGCCGATGCAGGCATCCCCGTCATCGTCATCACCGACGATGTCACCACCAAGAAGGAATGGGCGGACCTCAAAGAGAGCAAGTTCGGCTATATCATCCAGAAGGCAGAC
>DSDF01000042.1 GCA_011048835.1 Methanoculleus sp.
ATATATCAGCCGAACAATCAATGAGGTGCAATAAATGGAAGTAGGTGTTCTCGGCGCGGGGAATATGGGCAAAAACCATATTCGCGTGTATACCGAGCTGAAAGGCATCAGCAATGTGACCGTCTTCGATCTCGACACGCAGGCTGCAGAACGGGCCGCCCAGACGAACGACGTATCCGTTGCCGGCTCGATGAACGAACTGCTCAATACGGTCGATGCGGTGAGTATCTGCGTTCCGACGCAGTACCACTTCCCGGTCGCCTATGAGGTGCTGCAGAAGGGCATCCACATGCTGATCGAAAAACCAATCTGCCTCACCGCCGGCGATGCCCACGAATTAATCCGGAGCATTTCCGATGGTCTGGTCGTCGGGGTCGGGCATATCGAGCGGTTCAATCCCATTGTCAATGAGATCAAACGAATCCTGAAAAATCCCCTCTATATCGAGATGAAACGGCATAATCCGGCGTCCGCACGGATAGAGGGGTCCTCGGTCGTCGAGGACCTGATGATCCATGATATTGACATCGTGTTCAATGCATTTTTCCAGAGCGACTATGAGCTGAAATGTTCGGGGAACGGAGACATCTGCAGCGCATTGTTCCAGTTCGGGGCAACACCGGTGTATCTTTCGGCGAGCCGGAAGTCCTCGAAAAAGGTGAGGATGATCTATATCGAGGAGGAGGAGTGCACCATCGAAGGCGACTTCATGAACCAGGAGATTTTCATCCACCGCAAACCGGGCCAGTACAGTCTCGAAAATGACCGCTACATCCAGGAAAACATCATCGAAAAGGTGCTGGTCAACAAGACCGAGCCGCTCAAGGTGGAGCTGAAGACGTTCATCGATTGCGTGAAGAGCGGTGAGCAGTTCCCCATCACCCCGGAGCAGGCGGCGACCAACCTCCAGGTATGCGAGGAGATCAAGGAGAAGTGCACGGTATGAGCGATCGGCTCACGCGCCTTCTCGCAGAGCGGGGCCCCATCAAAACGATCGGCGTCATCGGCATGGGCTACGTCGGCATCCCGGCGGCGGTGCTCTTTGCCGATGCTCCCTGTTTCGATTTCGTCTGGGGGTTCCAGCGGGCGTCGCCCACATCGGGCTATAAAATCGACATGCTCAACCGGGGGGAGAGCCCGCTCAAGGGGGAAGAGCCGGACCTCGAACCCCTGCTCGCCAGGGTCGTGGACGCGGGGAAATTCAGGTGTACACCCGATTTCTCGAAGATCGCCGGGGTCGATGCGGTCACCCTCGCCATCCAGACGCCCTTCAAGAACCCCGCCGACCTCGAGCCCGATTTCGGCGCCCTGCAGGAGGGGCTGCGGCAGGTGGGATCAAACCTGAGTGAGGGGACGCTGGTGGTCCTCGAATCGACCGTCACCCCGCACACCACCACCGGCATGGCCCGCGCACTTCTCGAGGAGGCGTCGGGGCTTGTGGCAGGCGAGGACTTCGCCCTCGCCCACGCCCCCGAACGCGTCATGGTGGGGCGCCTGCTCCAGAACATCCGCGAGCACGACCGCATCGTGGGGGGGATCAATGATGCCAGCACGAAGCGAGCGATCGAGCTCTACGAACCGGTGCTCACC
>DSDF01000106.1 GCA_011048835.1 Methanoculleus sp.
AAAAACCATATTCGCGTGTATACCGAGCTGAAAGGCATCAGCAATGTGACCGTGTTCGATCTCGACATGCAAGCTGCAGAACAGGCTGCCCGGACGAATGACGTATCCGTTGCCGACTCGATGAACGAACTGCTCAATACGGTCGATGCGGTCAGTATCTGCGTCCCGACGCAGTATCACTTCCCGGTCGCCCACGAGGTGCTGCAGAAGGGCATTCACATGCTGATCGAAAAACCGATCTGCCTCACCGCCGGCGATGCGCACGAGTTAATCCAGAGCATTTCCGATGGTCTGGTCGTCGGCGTCGGGCATATCGAGCGGTTCAATCCCATTGTCAATGAAATCAAGCGAATCCTGAAAAATCCCCTCTATATCGAGATGAAACGGCACAATCCGGCATCGGCGCGGATCCAGGGGTCCTCGGTCGTCGAGGACCTGATGATCCACGATATCGACATCGTGTTCAATGCATTCTTCCACAGCGACTATGAGCTGCAATGTTCGGGGAACGGAGACATTTGCAGCGCACTGTTCCAGTTCGGAGCAACACCGGTGTACCTCTCTGCCAGCAGGAAATCTTCCAAAAAAGTGAGGATGATCTATATCGAGGAGGAGGAGTGCACCATCGAAGGCGACTTCATGAGCCAGGAGATCTTTATCCACCGCAAACCCGGGCAATACAGTCTCGAAAACGATCGCTATATCCAGGAAAACATCATCGAAAAGGTGCTCGTCAACAAGACCGAGCCGCTCAAGGTCGAATTGAAGACCTTCATCGACTGCGTGAAGAGCGGCGAGCCGTTCCCCATCACCCCGGAGCAGGCGGCGACCAACCTCCGGGTGTGCGAGGAGATCAAGGAGAAGTGCACGGTATGAGCGATACCCTCCAAAAACGCATCGCACAACGAGGGCCGATCAAAACAATAGGTGTCATCGGCATGGGCTACGTCGGCATCCCTTCAGCCGTGCTCTTTGCCGATGCCCCATGTTTTGATTTCGTGTGGGGGTTCCAGCGCGCGTCGCCCACGTCCGGCTATAAAATCGACATGCTCAACCGGGGGGAGAGCCCGCTCAAGGGCGAGGAGCCGGACCTCGAACCCCTGCTTGCAACGGTGGTGGATGCAGGCAAGTTCAGGTGCACGCCCGATTTCTCGAAGATTGCCGACGTCGATGCGGTCACTCTCGCCATCCAGACACCCTTCAAGAACCCCGCCGACCTCGAGCCCGACTTTTCCGCCCTTGCGGAGGGCCTGCGGCAGGCGGGGGCCCACCTGACGGAAGGGACGCTCGTGGTCCTCGAATCGACCATCACCCCGCATACCACCACCGGCATGGCCCGCGCCATTCTCGAAGAGGAGTCGGGCCTTGCGGCCGGAGAGGACTTCGCCCTCGCCCATGCCCCCGAACGCGTCATGGTGGGGCGCCTGCTCCAGAACATCCGCGAGCACGACCGCATCGTGGGGGGGATCAATGATGCCAGCACGAAGCGAGCGATCGAGCTCTACGAACCGGTGCTCACC